>JAFLRW010000018.1:2798-17039 GCA_022511285.1 Duncaniella sp. | reverse complement strand
AAATCTCTTCGGCGATACCACTGCGGTGCATATATCCGTCTATAAAGACCGTTATGAAATTGACCGCATCATAGATGGCGAGACGGTGGCCGATGTGCTTGACTATGTGCAGTATAATCCTAAGAAACTGGTGCGCAATGTCGAGGCGTGGGTTACTGCGGCGATGAAAGATGGCAAGATATCTCCCGAGGAGGGGCGCGAATTTCTGAGCAATTATCGCTCCGGACTGTATGGATACACATATATAGAAAAGGACTGACCGTGGCACGCTATTTTATGCGCCTCAGCTTTCGAGGAGCGCCGTTCCACGGATGGCAGATTCAGCCCGGAGCTGTCACAGTGCAGCAGACCATCGAGGAAGCGCTCGGGACGGTGTTGCGCCGCCCCACCGCTATTGTGGGTGCCGGACGCACGGATGCCGGTGTTAACGCCCGCCTGATGGTGGCTCATTTTGACACTGACACCCCTTTGTCAATCCCTCTCGACCGGCTTGTCAGCGCCATTAATGCCTTGACCGGACGAGACATAGCCATACACTCGATAGAGGAGGTGGCCTCCGATCTTCATGCCCGCTTCTCCGCCACATCGCGCACCTATCGCTATTATGCCCTTCCGGGCCGCTCAGCCTTCTTTCACCCCCTCGTCTGGCAGGCTCCCGCCGGGCTTGACTATCAAGCTATGAACGCCGCTGCTTCTCTGCTGCTTGACACAGAGGATTTTACGTCGTTTGCCAAACTTCACTCTGACGCCAAGACAAATATCTGCAAGGTGAGTCGAGCTGAGTGGAAAGAGTGGACGGCTATGGATGGGACCGGGGGTATGTTTTTTGAAATAACGGCTGACCGCTTTCTGCGCAATATGGTTAGAGCCGTTGTAGGCACCCTTGTAGAGGTGGGACGCGGCAAGATGAGTGTTGATGAGTTTGCTCGTGTCATCACCGCGCGCAACCGCTGCGCAGCCGGCACATCAATGCCCCCTCAGGCCCTCTACCTTTGGGATGTGAAGTATGAATAGACTCATTGGCTCATTGGATTGCTATATTTCGATTTTAAATGCAGATTTTGAATAGGTTACAGACTACAACGGGAAATAAGACAGAAGGTGTCAAGAGATTGGAATATGTTGACACTCTTCGAGTGCTTGCGTGCTTCCTGGTGATTCTCATCCATTCAAATATGGGTGGCGATTCCTCGGTGGGCTTTTGGGTTGGCTCGGTTTCTTTTTTGGGCTGTTCAAGTTCTGATTTATTCTTTGCTGTGTCCGGCTCAGTCGTCCTTCCGGTAAGATGCTCGTCGGAACAGTTTTACAAAAGGCGATTCCTGAAGCTTATACCGCCTGTTATCATATGGTCTGTGGTGACGGTTTTCGTCTATTGGATGTTAGATAAATATTCGATGGCTCAAGCCGTCAGGAAGATACTTTTTATCCCTTTTTATCAGGCGGTTAGTGTCTACTGGTTTGTGTATGTGATTATCGGTTTATATCTGTTTGCTCCCATTATTTCCAAATGGCTTAACGAGGCTTCAAAAAAAGCGTTGGAGCTGTTTTTAGGCCTGTGGAGCATTAATCTGTTATTGCCATATCTCTCACTTTTGCTTGATTGCCGGTTCAATCAATCCGGCTCTCATTATTGGTATTTAAACTACTTCGGGGGATTTCTTGGTTTTTGGATTCTGGGATATTATCTGAGGGTTTATCCAATTAAGATAGGGCTGAATCTCAGGTGGTTGACCGTCATTGCGGGCACTCTGGGTTATTGCTCGTTTCTTGCAAGTTTGAAATTGAAAGGCCAGGCGGTTGGAGTGTTCATGGATAATCTGCAAATCGGGTGCGCTCTTTTAGTGGCATTAATATATACCATAGCGCAGAATGTGCAGATTGACAATAAAATACAGAAGATAATCACTGATGTCTCGAAATGCTCTTTCGGGATATACCTAATCCATATAATTGTGGTGAGAGAGTTGGTGTGGCGTTGGTTTGCGCCTGAAATGTGTAATCCGATGTTACTCTCGTTTATAATAGCCATTATCTCTATGGCGCTCTGCTATGTGGTTGTTAAAGCGTTGTCATATCTCCCTAAGAGCAAATATATTATAGGTGTGTGACATCGGCATTATGGACAGGGGCAGGTGCCCCGGGCTTGATTTTTTTTGATTTTGAAAATAGGGATGTTTTTAGTAATTTTGCAGGTTGTATCATACAAACGGTAAAAAAGACATAATATCAGATATGGAAATGAAACATTTTTTAGTATCGTGTTTCGGCTGTGTGGTGTCATTGTTTGCATCGGCCGAAACTATCACCTTAGACATCCCTGACGAGTCATCTTTTGCCAATTGGACTGTCATCGATGCAAATGATGACGGCACAATATGGGGTTATAAGTCAAGCAGTGCTATGTATCATAGCGGAAATCGCGCAGATGACTGGCTGAATTCCCCTGCCGTGGAGTTAACAGGCGGAGTGAAGTATGATATTTCCGCCCTCCTCAAAGTAGATACTTCAACACCTCGATATTCTTTTCATGATTTCACAGTCTACATAGGAAATGCACCGACTGTTGATGCTCAGACCAATGAGATTGTTGAGCAAACGGGTGCGGAATATTCCCTTGACCCGAAAAGCTACAGCGGAACATTCACTCCGGAGGCTGATGGGACTTTTTATGTCTCAGTGCATTGTACATCAAGCGGTTGGAACGATGATTTGTATTTTTACAATTTTACCATCGATGCAAATGCTCCTGATGAAGAAGTGCAAACAAAGCCATTGCCTTACTCGGAAGACTTCTCAACGTCGGATCACGGCTATACTTTCTGCCACGTCAATAGCGAATCGCGCGACTGGGATATCTCAAGCCAGCGACTGCGCTACTATGGAAAAAATTATTATACCTCCGATGCTTATGCAATCACTCCGGCGTTTCGTTTCGAGGCCGGTAAGTCATACGAACTATCATTCACCACGTGGATTAGCTCATCCTCAACGTCAAGCTACAAGCCGCTTTCAGTAAAAATCGGTAATAGCAAGAATACGTCAGACCTTACCAAAGAGTTGTATTCGGAGACAATCCAGACCACATCTCAAACAAAGAAAACGGTAAAATTCAGTGTTGAGGAGGATGGCGTCTATTATTTGGCGTTCTATTGTGGAGGAGATTTAAATGCAAATGATATATTTGTTGATGATGTCAACCTTAAGGAAATAGTCACAGCTCCTCTGGCGGTGACAGCGTTGGCAGTGACTCCCGCAGCAATGGGTGCTATGGAGGCGACCGTCTCTTGGGTTAATCCCTCGAAGACCAATGTAGACACTGATTTGGAATCGATATCCAAGGCTGTCGTTTCGCGTGATGGAGTTGAGATAGCCATGTTGACTGAAGGCCTTAAAGTGGGCGAGCCGACAACATTTGTCGATGCCAATCTATCAGAAGCAGGCAAATATGAATATAGTGTAGTGGTGTATCTCGGCGAGAATCCCTCGCAGGCTGCTACTGTGACATCTCCCTGGATTGGCAAGGACACGGAGGTAGGCAATGTGTCAGATGTAAAAGCCGAAGTGATTGACGACCACACCGTCAGCCTGACGTTTACGCCGGTTACTGTCGGCATAAACGGTGGATATGTTGACCCTGCCGATGTGGCGTATCGAATTGACCGTAAAGCAGGTTCAAATAATGCTGAGACCATTGAGGACGCTTACACAGGCGAATTGCCGTATATTGATTCGAATGTGAACGGGCTGAACTCCTACCAATATAGCGTCTATACGATATATCAGGGCGAAAATATGACATCAACTTTTGCGCCTCCCACATCCAATGATGTGATTCTCGGTGGCGCTATGGATGTGCCTTATTCGCAGGACTTCACTGACACCAACAATCATTTCTTTACGTTCTTCCACGGAGAGGGCTCAACCCGCAACTGGACTGTTTCCTCATCGAAATATCTTGACTATTGGGGCAATCCTGCCGATGCCTACGCTGTGACTCCGGGCATAAATCTTGAGGCCGGAAAGGCTTATGAACTCAGTTTCAGCACCTGGAGAACCGGCACTGAAAAGCCCCTCTATGTTCGCTTGGGCAAAGAAGCCTCTGCCGATGGCCTTGACACTCAACTATTCTATGAAAACATAGATAACGGCATCTCTTCAACCAGGACCGTTACCTTCTCAGTGGCCGAAGATGGAGTGTATTATGTTGGATTCCATTGCTTTGGCACTGTGGATAGTTATAATGATTTATATGTCGACAACATTACTATCAAGGAGATTCCCGTGGCACCTCTTGCCGCTGTCGATTTTACTGCCACAGCCGGTGAGAAGGGGGCTCTGACAGCTCTGCTTGAATGGACTAATCCCACTGAGAATAATGCCGGCGGAGAGCTCTCAGCCATCAGCAAGGCTGTGATAAAGCGCGGCAACTCTGAGATTGCCACCATTGAGGAGAATCTCACACCCGGCCTTAAGGCTACGTTTGCTGATGAGACCATCCCGGAAGCAGGCAAATACACATATTCTATCACTCTCTATCTCGGGGATAATGAGTCGGAGACCGTTACGGCCTCAACAGAATGGGTGGGCATAGACACTCCCAAGCCTCTTGAAAACGCTGTGGCCACTCTTGGCGAGGATGGTAAGACGATGACTATCACCTGGGATGCCGTCAGCGAGACAGGTGTCAATGGCGGATATGTGGATATTGATGCCGTGACATATAGTGTGGTCCGTCGGCCCGACGGCTATGAGGTGGCTGCGGAGGTAGCTGGAAACAGCGTGACTGATAATGTTGAGGCTGTTTCGCTCGGTATGTATTTCTATGAAATATCCATTGACCAATATCCCGACCTCGCGGCCACAACTGAGAAAACTCAGCTCGGTGACGCTATAGAGGTGACTTTTGACACCCCCTATCTCCCTGACTTCTCGTCTGCCGACACTTTTGAGCTCTGGACCTTGACTAATGGAGGCGAAGGCACCGGAATGTGGAAATATAATGAAAAAGATGAGACCTTGGAGACCGGTTTTATTTTCAATCAGCCATATGCCTTCACCGCCCCGCTCAAAATGCGTGCAGGCACATATAAAGTGAAATATAAGGCTACATGCTATAGCGCCCGTTACACATCCAATATGGAAATCTATGTGACTGACGCTCCCACCCACGAGGCTGAGTATAATAAGATGATTCACAGTGCGAAAGTGGAAAGCGTCAGCTTCCCCAACGCCGTGGAAGTGGAGTTTGAAATTCCTCAGACAGGAGTCTACTACGTGGGCTATCGCGACGTGACGGCCGACCATTGGAAACTGGCACTCTCGCAGGCTGATGTCGAACTCGTGGAGATTGACACTACCGCACTTGAGTCAGCGGTCAGCGATGCAATGCAGGTGAAAGCCGGAATTGGAGTTCTGACCATTCTCGGAGCCGCCGAGGGCACCGCCGTATATTCAATCGACGGCAAACTCGTGGCCATCTGCGGAGAGGGCACTAACCAATTCAATCTTGTGCCCGGTGTTTATATAGTGAAAGGTGCTCGAGAGGCAGTGAAAGCAGCAGTAAGATAATAGTATGAAGAAGTTGTTTATACTTTTGGGCTCATTGTGCAGCCTGGCCGCTTTTGCCGGGCTGACAGCCCCTATGCAGGTGACAAAGATAGGCTCTCGCGAGCTTACCACCACCAATGAAGTGGTCCCCGCAGCACAAATAGCATCGCAACGGCTCCCCCGGTTTGCATCGGACGATGCCCCCTTCCGGGCCAATTTCACCGTAGAGGGGGCTGATGCAGGGCTTGTCCCCATGGTCACCTACAATTTTGATTCCGGGTTCGACGGATGGACCGTAGACCCCACTACACATGTGGAGTGGTCAACAAAGCCCAAAAACTTCTCGGAGATTGATCCTACCGACGTTATGTCGCTCTTTGTGGAGGGTGATTATCGTGTCTTCAACCGCGAAATCTCCGGAGCGGTCTCTCCAAAAGTCTCTATCCCTGACAATGGCGTCCTTGATCTCTATGTCTACTATTCGCTGAATATGGACAGCTACTGCCGGCTTGAACTGTCGCTCTCGGGCGACGGTTTTGAGCAGGAAAACATCGTGCTCTGGAACTCCGGCAGCGAGACCGGCCAAAGAACAGCTTATTGGCATCCGGTGACGGTCGACCTGGCTGATTTTGCCGGCCGTGAGGTGCAGTTCAGATTGCTCTATACTTGGGGCGCTGACGATGAGATTTTTAAAACGGGCGGCTATATGGGCGACTTTGCCATAGACGGCTTTACCATCTCCGGCCGTCAGTCGGTGGAGCATATTGATGTGGTCACCGGCGAGGAGATTCACCTGATGGATATTACAGAGGGTGAAATAGTCTCACGCCTGTGGACTATGCCCGGAGCCACACCGTCGACCTCCTCAGAGAAAAATCCTGTGATTTTCTATACTGAAGATGGCGACTATGACATCTCGCTGACCGTCAGCGATGCCGAAGGAAACACTGACACAAAGACCATGTCGCAGTTTGTGAGTGTGACCGGCACGGCCCCCGTGGCCCGCATCATCCCGCCGGCCACTTTTCGCCTCACATCCAACCGTCTCCCACTCGTGGCTCCGCTCGTCCCCGTGGCCTTTAAAGATGGCTCCACAGGATTCCCCACAACCCACAAGTGGACCTTCTCGGGCGTGAGTGACGACCCCGACCGGGCTTACACTTCGGAGGATGCTGACCCGGAAGTCGGGTTTGCCTATCTGCACGACCAGAAGGCATCTTTGACATCTGCCAACAGCCACGGAGAGTCTACGGATGAGCTTGATTTTACGGTGGAATACGGAGGTACTATCTCCAACCTGCGTCCCACAGATCTTGCCGCAACCTTCGATATGGACGACTGGGGTGTGTTCCCCGGCTCGAATACACGCAAAATCACCGCTTATGCGGAGCGTTTCTCCAAGCCCTCGCGCCCGCTGATGGTGACCGGAGCTTATGTGTTCTTCAATAGAGCGCAGGCCGGCGACATCGTTGACCAGATATCAAATGTGGGGGTGCATCTCTGCACCTCAAAGGATGGCAAGCCCGATCGTAAGATTGACTCCTGGTGGTGGTCGGTCTATGAGCTTGACACTCAGAACTCAGCGGGCGACATCGTTGGCACGGCGTTCCCCTTCACCTATACACCGTTTGTCGACGATGAATTTTTCATCGTAGTCGACGGCATTCCGGCCTATAAGGAGGCCTCCGGCAATGATGGACAGACGTTAGTGTCGTTTCTGATGGCCCCATTCCGAGCCGAGGGGAACACTGCTCTGATGCTTAAGGATGGCGATTGGATTGAAGCGTCAGACTATTTTCCGGCCGGAGCCAACCATACATCGTTCTACATTTATCCTCAGGTGTATCATTCCGTGATGGCGCCGCTCACCAACGCCACCGGCGAGATTGCTGTGGGTGCCAAGGCTGCGGAAGTTGAATTTGAGATTTTCTCTTATCTCGGACGCACTGACACGCCCGAAATTGATGGCGATTGGCTCAGAGTGGTAAGCGCTCCGGGCGAATATACCGTTGACAACCTGAAGATTGCGATAGACGCTCTCCCTGACGGCACCACAGAGCGCACAGGTCACATTCGTCTGACTGACGGTGCGTCGGAACTGCTCCTCACTGTCACTCAAAACTCCACGTCGGCTGTCGCTGCAATCGAGCTTCCCGCGCTTAAGCTGCTAAAACAGGGGGATATGGTGGAAATCACAGGCCTGGATGAACATAATAAACTGCAGGCCTACTCCCTGACCGGACTCCTGATGGCTGAAACCGAAGCCACAGCCGCAGGATGTGCCGCCATCGACATTGCCGCCTGGCCTCAAGGCGTGTATGTCATTGTGGCCGGAAATAAAACAGCCAAACTGATAAAGAACTAAGACTGAACTCTCGGTTATCTTATTGCTGACCGCCTTCCTGATTACACTCTATACCTCAGCCAACGAACGGCGTGGTGTCGGGTGGAGCAGGAAGGCGGTTGGCGTCAGTCCGGTCACTGACTTAAATTGGCGGGTGAGATGGGCTGCACTCGAATAGCCGGTGATGTCTGCTATCTCGGCAATGGTCTTTTCGCCATAGCTCAGCAGCTCTTTTACCCATTCCACGCGTTGTGCTATACAGTATTTCTCAATGGTGCGCCCTTCAGTGGCTGAAAACACGCGACTTAGAGTGTCGTAAGGGGTGTTGAGATGCTCTTCAAGACACGATGAAAGGTTAAGCCGACACTCCTCGGGGTGGCGCACATGCTCGATTACGGTCTGCCGTATACGCTCCACCATCATCTCGTCGGCCGTCTTGGCGCGGCTGAAGCCTATCCCTGCCAGCAGAGAGTCAAGCATCTTCAGCTCGCCATCGTCGAGTGTGTGGGAAATGACAGCCCGTCCTATCTCAACACTTTCCACTTCCAATCCGGCTTCGCGGAGCAGTCGGCTGAGCGCCTCCACGCAGTGTTGGCACACCATCCCTTTAATTCTCAATTCCATTGGGGAGGTATTTAATCATTAGTATTGATGTGGTGGCTTTTGTCACGGCATAATGGCGAGAAGCCCTCAGTCCGCACACCCACAGCACCTTGCCGTCTGAGTCAATCAGGAGCGGGAACTCTCCGCGGCGCACACTGCCTATTTTTGCATCGTTGAAGATGTCGCTCACCAGTCGCGAGCCTTTCATCCCAAAGGGGGAGAGGCGGTCGCCGGAGCGCCACGGGCGCAGCGTGAGCGGCAAGGTGGGGTCAACAATATCGCCATCGAGAAATATAGTGTCGCTCCTTTTTTCTATTGTCGAAAACTCTGTCGGGCTGATGCGTCGGAGACTGAACGGCTCGGAGTGAAGAAACACCATTCGTTCTTCCTGTTGCAAATCGGTAAGGCAGAGCATATTACGATCGGTGACCCACTTTCCGGCCCTGCGTCCGGATGTGGTGCCGTCAGGGCGCAGAATGTCGCGGCATTGGCTGATGTTGAGCCCTGTTAGCTCCAAGAGTGCCGTTGCGGGGTCTGCTTCGAGGGCTATGAGCTGAAGGTCGATATTTCCATCCCGAGTCAAGACACGGTGGCGCAGACTGTTTAAGGTAGAATCATATAGGGCGAAATTCCCCCTCAAGGCTTCAACGGACCGTTTTATTCCTTCCATGGCTCCCGGAAATAGTCTTTCCAATTCCGGCAGCAGGCAGTTGCGCAGCCTGTTGCGGCGAAAGTCGCTGAGGGCGTTGGTGGAATCGGTCACATATTCCTGTCCGCGAGAGGCGAGAAAACTCTCTATTTCTTGTCGGTCCACGCACAGAAGGGGTCGCACAATCTCACCGTTGCGCGGCAGCATGCCTTTAAGGCCGCGAAGCCCCGAGCCTCGCATCAGATTGAGAAGCAGGGTCTCTATGTTGTCGTCGGAGTGATGGGCCACGGCAAAAGGCTTTGGCCCCTCGTTGCGCCACCACTCGTAGCGCAGGCTACGGCAAGCCATCTCTACCGATTCGCCGGTTTCAGCCATACGCCTGGCCACATCAAAATGCTTTACGCTCAATTCTACTCCCAGTGTTTCACACAGATGGCGGCAGAACTGCTCATCGCGGTTGCTCTCGGCTCCGCGGAGATGAAAATTGCAGTGGAAGGCCTTCACGCTGACGCCAATTTCTATCATCGTCAGCAGGAGAGCTACAGAGTCGGCACCGCCGCTTAGCCCCACACCGACAGGCTCGGCTCCTGAAGGGAGCAGCGAATAGTGTCGCGCACACGAAGCTATTTTTTCGACGAAGGTCATTATTCGGCGAGTTCGGCTATCAGTGTGGCGGAGGATGCTGAGACAATGCGCACCTTCACGAAATCGCCCACCCGATAACTGCCGCGGGGAAGCACTACAGCCTTATTTTGCGACGTGCGCCCGACAAACTGCTCCTTAGATCTCTTGGAGACACTCTCCACCAATACCTCAAATTCCTTGCCGATGTCTCGGCGGTTTGACTCCAAGGAGAGCTCGTTTTGGAGGGCTATCATTCGGTTAAGGCGGTCTATTTTCACATCTTCAGGCACATTGTCGGGCATAGTGCGGGCGGCAAGTGTGCCGGGCCGTTCGGAATACTTGAACATAAAGGCCGCGTCAAATCCCACCTCCCGCATCAAAGAGAGTGTCTGGTCAAAATCATCCTCCGTTTCGCTGTGGAAGCCCGTAAAGAGGTCGGTTGAGATTCCGCAGTCGGGGATGGCTTTGCGTATGGCTGCGATACGCCCCAGATACCACTCACGGGTGTATCGTCGGTTCATGCGTTTGAGCACCTCGTTTGAGCCGGATTGCACCGGCAGGTGGATGTGACGGCAGATGTTTTGACGTGAGGCTATAACGGCGATTGTTTCATCGCTCATATCCTTGGGATGAGAGGTGGTGAAGCGCACACGCATCTCCGGTGCGGCGTCGGCCACCAGGGCCAACAGCGACGGGAAGTCCACCTTGCGTCCGTCGGGATATTCATAGCAATATGAATTGACGTTCTGCCCTAAAAGTGTGGTCTCCTTGAAGCCTCTTGCTCGGAGGTCGGCAAGCTCGGCAAGGATGCTTTCAGGCTCGCGGGAGCGCTCTCTGCCACGGGTGTATGGCACAATGCAATACGAGCAAAAGTTGTTACATCCACGCATAATGCTGATGAATCCCGCCACTTTAGGGCCGCCAAGGCGTGATGGGATGATGTCGCGATAGGTCTCAGTGGTGCTCAGTTCAATATTGACAGCTTTCTCTCCGGCCTCAACAGCGGCAAACAGACTCGGGAGGTCATTGTAAGCATCCGGGCCGGCCACGAGGTCAACGCCATGGTTGGTCACCAGCTCCTCGCGCACGCGCTCGGCCATACATCCGGTCACGCCGATAATAAGGCGGGGGAGTTCGCGGCTGCGGCGTCGGCGCTGAGAGTTGAGATACGCCAGTCGCGACACAATCTTCTGCTCGGCATTATCGCGGATGGAGCAGGTGTTGAGCAGCACGGCATCGGCCTCTTCGAGTGTCTCGGCCTGTTCATAGCCGGCAGTAGCCATAATTGAAGCTATCACCTCAGAGTCGGCCACGTTCATCTGACAGCCGTAGGTCTCTATGTATAATTTGCGAGTATCGGTCATTTTGGCATCTAAAATCATCTTTTTGTCCACAAATTTGATTTGACGGACAATATTGCGTAATTTTGCACAAAATTACGCAATTTTCTGCAAAAAGTCAGAGAACAGTAATGGAGAATTTCATTGAGATGATTGTAGACTCAATCGTACCCATAGCAATAATACTCCTTGTGTTGTGGGCTGAATACCGCAAGCGGGCCAAGAAAGATGAGAGCCGGCAAGTTGCTGCACCTCTGAGTCGCGCGGCTGTTGCGGATGCTCCATCACACACTCCCACACACACCAAGCCGGTCTCCAAGCCACAGCGGCATCTCCCGGTGGAAGGGGAGTGTGCCATTCCGGATTATCATCCTGAACCGGAATCAGAGCCGACTGCCACCTCTGCTGATACGGCCGAACTCGAAGCTCACTACTCCCGTTGGCGCCAAGCGCTGATTGACCGCGAAGTGCTTGAGACTAAGTTCTAATAACTATTCAGATAACAATAACATAAAATATTCAACCAAATAGGATAACAATGCGATTTCCCATACTCACTCCCGAAGAAGCAGCATCCTACTTCTTCAATGACGCAAAGTGTGGTTTTTCCGGATTTACCGCTCCCGGCTCCCCGAAAGTAGTCACCCAAGCTATTGCCGCCAAGGCTGAGAAGCTTCACGCACAGGGTGAACAGTTTAAAATCAACATCATTACCGGAGCATCTACGTCTGACCTCTGCGACGGAATTCTTGCGCGAGCCAATGCCATCGGCAAACGCACTCCTTATCAGAATCATCCCGATCTGCGCAAGCGTATAAACTCTCACGATGCTCATTATTTTGATCTCCACCTCTCCGAAGTGGCCCAGAAGATGCGTTACGGCTTTTTTGGCGACAAACTTGACCTTGCCATTATTGAGGTGAGCGATATTCAGGACGATGGCACTGTAGTGGTAGGCACCGGTGTGGGCAATGTTCCCACGGTGGCTAAGATGGCAGACAAAATCATCATTGAACTTAATGAAAAACTCCGCCACGCGCTTTACGGTCTTCACGATATCTATCTTCCCCTCGATCCTCCTAACCGTGGCGCAATACCTATCTATAAGCCCAGTGATCGCATCGGCTCCCCTGTGCTAAAACTTGATCCCGACAAGATTGTCGGCGTGGTGATGAGCGACAACTACGAGGGTGTGAAGGCTTTCACTCCGCTTGACGACACCACGAAGCAGATTGGTGCTAACGTATGCCACTTTCTCATCTCCGAAATGCGCGCGGGCCGCATCCCATCATCCTTTCTCCCGCTCCAGTCCGGTGTAGGCAATGTGGCCAATGCCGTTCTCTACGGGCTTGCCGATGCAAAGGAAATTCCCCCCTTCGAGATGTATACCGAAGTGATGCAAGATGCGGTTATTGACTTGATGAAGAAGGGACGCTGTAAATTCGGCTCCTCCTGCTCGCTGACAGTAAGCAACGAGGTGGAGGATGAGGTGATTACCAACATTGAGTTTTTTAAACAGCACCTGGTGCTCCGTCCGTCCGAGATTTCAAACAATCCCGAGGTGATTCGCCGTCTGGGCATCATTGCTATGAATACAGCTCTCGAAGCCGACATTTTCGGCAATATCAACTCGACCCACGTCACAGGCACACGAATGATGAACGGCATCGGCGGCTCGGGCGACTTCACGCGCAACGCCTATATCGCCATCTTCTCATGTCCGTCAATCACTAAGGAAGGTAAGATATCGAATATCGTTCCGATGGTGTCACACGTGGACCACACCGAGCACTCTGTTGATATCCTTGTCACCGACCAGGGTATAGCCGACCTCCGTGGCCTTGATCCGGTGGAGCGCGCTCACACTATTATTGACAATTGTGCTCATCCGATGTATCGAGAACTCCTGCGAGATTATCTAAAAATCTCTACTCGCGGAGGCCAGACGCCTCACACTCTCGAGGCTTCGCTCGCTTTCCACACAGAGTTCCTCTCGTCGGGCGATATGAGCAATGTCGACTGGGCTAAATACACCAAGTGATCCGCAGTCGGCGTGTATTGAGACACAAGTTTTTTATATAATATGATAGGCAGGGAAGCTTAAAGATTGCTTCCCTGCCTATCATATTATGTGTCACTGATTTAGTCAATGAGGCTATCAGAGCCGTTCCATCTCCATGGCGGCGAAGATGAAGGGCCCTACGCCTTTGGCGTCGTTGTCGCGACGGGGCTCGGAGATGTAATATTCAAACGAGCCGTTGCGGCGTTCCGATGAGCCTCCGCCAAGTCCGGCCACTGCACAACATTCTGTCAGTGAGACGGTGCCATCTTCTGCAGTGGTGACAAATTGCTCCACAATGCCGTTGTAGCCCTTGATGGCTGCCTCACGATATGACTCGGGGAGCAGGCCGAGGCGCACGGCGCGCAGCAGATTGTAGACATACATTGCCGAGGCTGTGGCTTCGAGATAATTGCCTTCGCGGCCGCTCTCGTCGACTACCTGATACCATACACCCGTGGCGGGGTCCTGATTCTTGATGATGCCGTCGGCTATCGAGCCGAGCAGCTTGACGAGCTCCGCACGCTTGGGGTGGTCTGTGGGGAATGCTTCAAGCACATCGGTGAGAGCCCAGAAGAACCATCCTTGTGCGCGTCCCCAGCAGTGAGCCGACTGCCCTGTCTTTTTGTCGGCCCAAAACATCTTTTTCTTTTCGTCCCAGGCGTGGCGATAGAGTCCTGTGGCAGGGTCGTAGGTGTGTTTGGCTACTGTGAGGAACTGGCGGGCTACATCATCGTAGGCTTTCTTCTGTGCCTTGCCGGTCAGCTGTGTGTTGGCATATTGAGTGAGGAATGGGGATGACATATAGAGCCCGTCGAGCCACATCTGGTGGGGATAAATCTTTTTGTGCCAGAAGCCCCCCTCTTTGGTGCGGGGTTGGGTGGTCAGCTGACTATAGAGGGTGTTGGCTGCTGTGAGCAAGCGTGGATCTGCCGTGTGGGCATAAATATCGAGCAGCAAGGTGCCGCACTTTACATCGTCAAGTTTGTAGTCGTCGAGTTTGTAGGTGAGTATCTCCCCGTCGGGGGTGACAAGAGTGTCGACGTAAGATGTCACATACTCTTCCATCTTCTTG
>JAFLRW010000018.1:0-2766 GCA_022511285.1 Duncaniella sp. | reverse complement strand
CATCAGGGCATCCATGTCCACGCCCACAGAGTAGCTCCACTTGGGGCGACGGCTATGGTCGGCCTGCCAGCTCAGAGGCCAGCGCTTCATCTCAGAGAGGGCCATGCGGGTTGACATAGGCTGTGATTCGATGACCGGCTCGCCGTTGATGGTCACATTCTCGAGGCGTATGTCGCGAGTGAGCCCCTTGATGGAGTTGGCTCCGGTCTTAACTCCGGTCCAGTCGCAATTCTTAACTTCTACATTATACACATTGCAAAGGTCGTCAAACCCTTCGATTTTCACACCGTATTGCGACTCTTTACAGCTTACATTCTCAAGGAATACATTGCGCACAACAGGGGGAAAGTCGCGCTGGCACACTTCGCGCTGCTCATACACGAGATTGATTTTGAGAACAGCCTCTTTGCAGCGCCCCACAGTGACGTTGCGCACAAAAATATCCTCAATCACACCGCCGCGGCAGGAGTTGGTCTTGATTCGAATCACACGCTCAAGCTCCGGAGAGTCCATCACGCAGTTTTCCACAAAAAGATTCTTGAAACCGCTTGAAATTTCCGAGCCTACCACGACGCCCCCATGGCCATTTTTCATACGGCAGTTGCGCACGATGACATTCTCGGTTGGCACGGCTGCCACACGTCCGTCGCGGTTGCGGCCGCTCTTAATGGCAATGCAGTCGTCGCCGGTGTCAAAGAAGCAATCCTCAATGAGCACATTTTTACACGACTCCGGGTCGCAACCATCACCGTTAGGACCATCGTTCTGTATATGCACCCCCTTCACAGTGAGATTCTCGCAGAAAAGAGGATGAATCACCCAGAACGGTGAGCGGAGCAATGTGACATCTTCAATGAGCACATTTTTACATTTCACCGGGTTGAGCAACTGGACGCGCATACCATAGCCATCGCCCATCTTGCGCTGCTCCACGGGGACTCCCTTCTCATTCCACTCCATAAGGATGGGGCGGCCAATGCGCTGAGAGATAATTCCTTTGTCAAATTCAAAGCCATACTTTACCGCACCACACATACGCCACCAGTTGGCATTCTCTCCGCCGCCATCAACGGTGCCTTTGCCCGTCACAGCTATATTCTCCTGCTCATAGGCATATATCATCGGCTGGTAATTATAGCAGTCCATACCCTCCCAGCGGGTGTAGACGAGTGGATACTCTTTTAAGTCGGATGTGAAGAGCAGAGTAGCACCCTCCTCAAGATGCAGATTTACATTGCTTTTCAGAGTGATTGGTCCGGTGAGCCAGGTGCCTGCGGGGATAATCACACGTCCGCCACCCTCCCTTGAGCAGAGATCGATGACACGGTTAATCAACTCGGTATATAGAAACCCCTCAGTCTTTGACGGCTTTCCGTAGTCAAACAGTTTGTAGTCCTTGTCGCGGAATACCGGTGCCTTGATTTGCTTCTCAATGGCAGGATAAATCTTAGCCCACGCGTCAGCGGCATTAGGCGCCTCCGGCTGAGGCTCGGCGGCATAGGCGGTCAATCCGACCATCCACGCCACAAACATAATTGCAATCTTTTTCATAGTATCGATTCGGTAAAATTTGTATTTAGGACAAAGATACAAAAAAGTATCACATCTCGCAAATCCGGTGTATCGATAGTTAATACCGCTGCTGCCCTGCGATTGCTCTTTATGTCAGCTCCTCGCCAATGCGTTCTATCACGAATAAAAAACTGTCAGGATTATTGTAAAACACTATGGAACAACCACCCCCTCCTGCTGATATTCTGTAATGGGTGGTCTGATTGAGTAAATCGGATAATTCCCTCCAGGTATTATTGAAGTTTGTAGAGGAATCTTTTAATGCTGATATGTTAAAACTTATACTGCAGTCTGGACCCGTAGAGAAAGGCAATGTGAAAGTAGCGCCCCCGCTTTCAGACAAAGTCACCAAATTTTTCTTCAGATTGAAACTGACAGTAATGTCAGAGATCTCGATTTCCTCATTTTGGAGTTTGTCCAGTTCCCAGTCACCGCGAAGAAACCATCGGCCGGGACGTAGTAGTAAAGTTTTCCAACCTCCTTCGTCCAATTCGAAGCCTTCGGTGTCGTCTTCAACTAATCGTCTTATTTTCCCCTCACCTCCTGGAGAGGCTGTATAGGGGCAATATATCTGTGTCCACGGCCCAAGATTGGTATAAGTCAGTACACTATCAGTACTCAAAGTGTAATCAGCCCGGGAATGATTACATCCATCGTATAAATGGACTTTTTTATTCTTAGTGTCGAACGTCATTGATCCTGCGCCTATCCATTCATGGGTGGTATTTCCATCCGAACTATGCTCGAAAGTGACATTAGGACATAACCACTGGCCTTCTAAAAACGAATCGTCTATAGGTGATTTCTTGCACGAAACGGACACTGAACAAATGGTCGCGACTACGATTGTGGAATGGAGAAACTTTATGTTCATACGGACAAATTGGATTTAACAGGTTCGTGGGCAAAGATAAATATTATTTCTTAACTGACAAAAATAATCGTCGTGCTGGAGCCCTTTCATTGCCGGTAGAACCTGCCAAAGACAAACAGTATTGTTATGAGGAAACCAAGACTCTTATGCGGGTGATAGGGTCGGTTACGGACATAGACTATCAGGTGATTGAAGGCGACGAGCCCATTGAAATCCGTGAAGGTGAGACGGAAGAAGACTGGATATTAAGTCAGACCCTGATTGAACGGATAAAAATAGACTTACCATAAAGCTGAATTAAAGCAACAAAACAGAAACCA
>JAFLRW010000179.1 GCA_022511285.1 Duncaniella sp. | reverse complement strand
CTTTGAGAACTCCGAGGGCAATATCGGCATAGCCAACGCCATCTTCGGGCATTTGGCCACAAAGCTTCCCGTGTCGCGCCTGCAGCGCGACCTCACGGACTCCACCGTGTTGCGCAATGTGGGTGTGCCTATGGCCCACACGCTCATAGCCATAGCCTCGACTATGAAGGGACTCGGCAAACTGCTGCTCAACCGTCAGGCCATAGATCGCGACCTTGACAACACCTGGAGCGTTGTGGCTGAGGCTATCCAGACAATTCTCCGTCGAGAGGGATATCCCAAGCCTTACGAGACCCTTAAGGCTCTCACACGCACCAATGCAGCTGTGACTGCCGAAAGCATAGCTGCGTTTATCGACACCCTTGCTGTGAGCGATGAGGTGAAGGCTGAGCTCCGCCGCATCACCCCCCACAGCTATACGGGTTATTAATCCATCCGCCCGACCCAATTTGCATCCGGCACACATAATTGTATATGGACACTTCCATCAAGATACGGTTTGCCTTCATCGCCGCGCTATGGATAGCATTGGTGTGGCTGATGGTGACCTCACAGCCCTTGACGCTGCGCACACTGTTCTTCATCGTAGTGTCGGCGGTGGTGGTGTGGGTGCCGCTCTATAAGAAGTATATCAAAAATGGAAAAGGCTCCGAAAAGCAATAGTTCTGAACATAAGTATCCGCTGTTGGAGAGCATCAACACTCCGGCCGATCTGAGGAGACTCCCAATGGAAGAACTCCCTAAGGTGTGTGAGGAGTTGCGCGCCTTTCTGATTGACTCCCTCTCCAAACACCCGGGCCACTTTGCCTCCTCAATGGGGGCAGTGGAGCTCACGGTGGCCATGCACTATGTGTTTGACACCCCGTATGACCGCATAGTGTGGGATGTGGGCCACCAGGCCTATGCCCATAAACTGCTTACGGGGCGTCGGGAGCAGTTTGCCGGCAACCGCACTCTCGGTGGACTCTCCGGCTTCCCCACGCCGAAGGAGAGCGAATATGACACATTTACCGCCGGCCACGCTTCCAATTCAATCTCGGCGGCCTTGGGGATGGCCGTGGCGGCCTCTCTTCACAACGATGAGCCACGGCGCAACGTGGTGGCCGTCATCGGCGATGCGTCAATTTCCGGCGGCCTGGCCTTTGAGGGGCTCAACAACGCCGCCAATGCCCACGCTGATCTGTTGATAATCCTCAACGACAATGATATGTCGATTGACCGCCCGGTGGGGTCGCTAAACTCCTATCTGGCACATCTCACCTCGTCGCGCACGTACAATAATCTGCGTTATCGTGCCGCCAGGTTGCTGCGCAGTCTGCGATTGGTCAACGACAACGGGATGGGGCGCATAATGCGCTTCAACAATTCGCTCAAATCGCTACTGACGAGCGAACAGAATATATTTGAGGGCCTGAATATAAGATATTTCGGCCCGTTTGACGGTCACGACGTCAAAACCATAGTCAAAGTGTTGCGCGACATTAAGGACTTTCGCGGCCCGCGCATCCTCCATCTTTGCACCGTCAAAGGCAAGGGCTATGCACCCGCGGAAGCCGATCCCGCCACCTGGCACGCTCCCGGCCCCTTTGATGCCGCCACCGGCAAGCGCCGCGAGGGCGACCCGGCCAAGCCGCCAAAGTATCAGCAGATATTCGGAGAGACTCTCGTGGAGATAGCCGGGAAGAATCCTCAAGTGGTGGGCGTCACGGCCGCAATGCCATCGGGCACATCTATGAATCTGATGCAGAAGGCCTTTCCTGACCGCACTTTCGATGTCGGAATTTCCGAGGGGCACGCCGTCACTTTTGCAGGCGGCATGGCCAAGGATGGCCTCAAGCCCTATGTGGCCATCTATTCATCGTTTATGCAGAGAGCCTATTCCCACATTATCCACGATGTGGCCATCGAGGGACTCCCGGTGGTGTTCTGTCTTGACCGTGCCGGAATAGTGGGCGAGGATGGAGCCACTCATCACGGCGTGTTTGACCTTTCATATCTTCGCTCCATCCCCGGAATGGTGGTGAGCGCTCCGCGCGACGGCACGATGCTTCGACGACTGATGTATACCGCTCTGCGCCACAATGGGCCCTTTGCGATACGCTATCCCCGTGGCGCTGCTCCGGCCCGTCCCGCACCGACCTGCGAGCCTTTAGAGGTGGGTCGAGGCGAGTGTCTGCGTCCCGGCGGAAAGGATGGCGCCATAATCACTCTCGGCCCTGTGGCCGCCTATGCCATTGAGGCTGCCCGACGTGCTGACGCCGAGCTTGGAAAGGATATTGCCGTCTATGATATGACCTTCCTCAAGCCTCTTGACGCTGAAATGATGCGTCAGATAGCCCGGATGGGCGCTCCGATTATCACTGTAGAGGATGGAGTGACCGACGGCGGTCTTGGCTCGGCGGTGCTCGAATGGCTCTCTGAACAGGGGTGTGCAGTGAGCGTGACACGCCTCGGTGTCCCTGACCGGTTTATTGCACAGGGCACTCCTGCCCAGCTCCACCGCCTCTGCGGCTATGATGCAGACGGCATTTACCAAGCCATCACTAACCTCAAACCATTGGAACAGATATGAGAATCGTGATAGCCGGATGTGGAGATGTTGGTTCGCATCTCGCCAAACTCCTCTCGCGCGAGCAGCAGGATATAACCGTCATTGACGAGGATAGCGATAAGCTCGCCGTGCTCGACTCCAACTACAATCTGCTCACCGTGCAGGGGCGCACAACCTCCTTCAAGGCTCAGCGCAGCGCGGGAGTGGAACGATGTGACCTCTTCATTGCCGTGAGTCCCTACGAGACTCAAAACGTAGTGTCGTGTGCCATAGCCAAAAGTCTTGGGGCTGCCAAGACTGTGGCTCGTGTGGATAATTACGAATTTAAGGACCCTGTCAATCGTGATTTCTTTGCCGCTATAGGAGCGGATGACGTGATATACCCCGAATATCTTGCAGCATTGGAGATTCTTACAGCCCTTTCTCACAACTGGGCCCGCCATTGGTTTGAGCTCCACGAAGGGGAGTTGATACTTGTGGGCGTGAAGCTCAGGGATGAGGCTCCATTAGTGGGGAAACGGCTTAGAGACCTTGGTTATGCAAGCCACGACTTCCACGTGGCTGCAATCAAACGCCATAGCGAGACGATAATTCCCGGCGGTAATGACCGTCTGGAGATTAACGACATAGTTTATTTTATGACCACGTATGACCACGTGGATACCCTCGTGGAACAGTGTGGCAAGGTGAAGCGCAACATTAAGGACGTCATCATTATGGGCGGCTCGCGCATAGCCATTCAGCTCTGCCGTATGGGGGGCGATAAGTATCGATTTAAAATCATCGATCCTGACCGCGAGAAGTGTCTGCGATTGTCGGAAAAGTGTGCCGACGCGCTGATAATCAATGCCGATGCTCGTGATACCGACACTCTGCGCGATGCCGGCATATCTGATGCCGACGCTTTTA
>JAFLRW010000178.1 GCA_022511285.1 Duncaniella sp. | reverse complement strand
CCTCTGACATTCATTTTCGACACCGGAGCGTCGACAGTCTCAATTTCGCAACTCGAAGCTAACTTCATGCTTAAAAATGGCTATCTGAAGCGAGATGACTTCGTGGGAACCAGCCGCTTTGTGGATGCCAACGGCGATGTGTCCGAAGGCACAATTATCAATCTTCGCGATGTGGAATTTGGCGGACTAAAACTCTCAAACGTCAAAGCCTCTGTAGTCCGCAACCAAAAAGCTCCGCTTCTTCTGGGCCAATCTGTCCTCGGACGTCTCGGCTCCATCGAAATCGACAACCCAAATCGTAAACTAATCATCACAAGATAAATATACTAACCCTAAATAGATTAGATATGACTGAAACTATCAACGTTAATGCTTCATCGGAAATGAAAGCCTTTGAGGATATCCAACCTAAAAATGTCGGAAAGCTCGACATGGTTATCGCCTTCGACACCACCGGCTCTATGGCACAGTATATCGGTGCCGTTCGCAAAGAGGTGGCCAACCTTATTCCGGAACTCTTTGCCGACAATGATGACCTTCGCTTAGGCATCGTGGCTTTCGGCGATTATTGCGATATGGTAAATCCACAAGAATTTGGAGATGCCTATCAGTCGATTTCTCCGACAAACAACGAGAACGACTTGATTAAGTTTGTAATGGAGTCTAAAGACACCTCGGGAGGAGATGGTGATGAATTTTATGAGTTGGTTTTAAAGAAAATCGTTGAAGAAACGCCGTGGAGAGAAGACGCTACGAAAACAATTCTTCTTATTGCCGATGCCAATCCGCATCCTCTTGGCTACACATACAATAAGTGTGTTGTCGGCAATGAAATCGATTGGCGCGTTGAAGCGCAGAAAGCCGCCAACAAGAAAATAAAGATAGATACCGTTACTATCACCGATGCAGCGTGGTATCGCGAACTCTCAGCCATGACTAACGGCGTGAGCATACCATTCCACACAGGATATAAGACTGCAGATTTGGTGCGTGCCACAGCAAGTGCCCGCGGTTCTTTTAAAAGCCGAGCCAAATTTGACAAGCTAATGCTTGACTGTGAAGATGCCGAGTTGTTTGCATCTTACGAGTCACTCAAAAAAGAACGTGATTCTTTTGATATGTAAGGCCTTAAAATTGAGAACCGAGATAGGAGCCTATATCCTTTCTCGGTTCCTTTATATAGAGAGAGCGAAGGTGTGGAGTTATCTGATTATCTCGATTATGGATTAGATTTGGAGAATCGGATTGTGGTGTTGTAGAGGGGGAAGCTGAGGCGCAGTATGGCTCCGTCGATTATGTCGGCATAGATATCGGTGGTGATTGGCTTGAATTCGGCGTCAATCCACTCTAAGTCGAAGTGGTTTTTGAAGATTGTGGGTTTTAGTTTGCCTTTAAGCATGCCGGGGCTCCAAGATTGTTGATTGACTTGGGCTCCGTCAATGAGGATGATAAGATAGGAGCCGTCGGAGTCAGCTATGGTGGCGAGGGAGTATCTGCCGCCAAGGCGAGCGCGTGAGGGGTCGTTATCGCGGTCGAGTAATTGCCAGAGGCCTTCGGTAGGGTCGGTGGAGAGGGCGATGTGTGAGGCAAGGGCCGGGATGTCGGGGTAGATTATTTGGGCTTCGCCAAAGATGGGGACGGTGGTTTCGATGCAGAAGAGTGAGAGTGTGGCTGTGCCGTTGATGGTGATTGAGGTTTGTGAGGGGAGAAATTCGGGCGGGAGCGGGAGTTGTGCGATTGTGGAGAGGCTGTTGGCTCCTCCCTGGATGCTTAGGTGTTGGCTGTCGGGATTATAGTTTAGGCAAATGGTGTTGAAGGCAGCCGGGGCTGTTGAGAATTGATCAACTTCCTTTCGGAGCAGGATGGAGTCGCCCAGGGAGATGGTGAGGAGTGTGAATCGACGGTCAAGGAAGTCGCCGAAGTCAGAGTTTGCCCATTGCAAGTGAGCGCGCAGGGTGTCGGAGGCGGAGCAAACGGATAGGCTCCAGGATTCTTTAGAAGTGCCTTTTCGCTCTTTGAGGTCTTTAATGGCGAGTCGGGCTTCTAACCTCCAGGGTGATGCCGGTGATAGCGCCGAGCGAGGGGCGAGGGTGACGGTGGTGTCGCGGAGGAGACCTGTGTGCTCGAAATATGTGCGCTGAGGCTTATGACGGGGATAGAGCGACAGGGAGCAAATCAGAGCGGCGAGGAGAAGTGTGAATCGCATAACATGTATGTGGGTTCAGCGTTTGTCGGCATTACCTTCATAGAAATTAATAAAGGCTCTGTTGACTAATCTTGTTCCGCCAGGGGTTGGATAGTCGCCTGAGAAGTACCAGTCGCCGGGATGGTCCGGGATAGCGTCGTGGAGGCCTTCTAATGTCTGATAGACAATCTGCACCGGGGCGTTGATAGAGCCGTCGGCTGTGAGCATACCGGCAATTTTATCGGATATTTCGTCTTGTGTGAATGGTGCGTAAACGCTTTTGACGCAGTTGGTGACTTCGAGGTCGAGTAGATTCTCCTGTTGAAGGCATCGGCGGTAGGTGTCGTGGAGCACTGATTCCATTCCTCTCTCTTTGAGGAGCTCTACGGCAGCCCGGAAGGCGATGAATTCGCCCATTCGTGACATATCGATGCCGTAGTAGTCAGGGTATCTGACTTGAGGAGATGAGCTCACGACTACAATTTTGCGTGGGTGGAGGCGGTCAAGCATTTTGAGGATTGACTGCTTGAGGGTTGTGCCACGAACTATACTGTCGTCGATTACCACAAGGTTGTCGCGATTGTTTTCAATGATTCCGTATGTGACGTCGTAGACGTGGGCTGCAAGGTCGTTGCGCGACTCCCCTTCGGCAATGAATGTGCGGAGTTTGATATCTTTGATGGCCACTTTCTCAACTCTGAGTTTACGGGCCATAATCTCGCGCAGGGCGTGAGGAGTCAGGCTATTATCGGCTTGTGCTTTGAGGATGCTGTCGGTTTTTTCCTTGGCAAGCTGAGCCTCAAGCCCTTCCACCATACCGATGAAAGCCACTTCGGCGGTGTTAGGGATGAAGGAGAATACACTGTGGTCAAGGTCGGCGTCGATGCTCTGCATAATGGCCGGGACAACGTTGCGACCGAGGGCTTTGCGCTCGATGGCATGACCCATCTTGCCGTATCCTATGATTGCTATCTTCATAATTGAGTAATGATGTTCTTGCAAAAATACTAAAATTCTTCCTTATATCAGAGTTTAGGCTGTGATAAAACACATTCAAATGTTATAAAACTTTAATGAGAGGGTATTTGTGTAACAATCGTTTGATATCTTTTGTAACAATGTTGTAATTTTACCGTCGCAATTTTGTTACAGACGTACAGAGCCAATCAGATATGCTGGTTGGCTATCATTATCCGATTGTTTCATGAAACTTACAGTCAACAATCTCTTGTTGATGACCGGCCTGTTGTCGCTAACCACCCTCTCGTGCAAGACCGGC
>JAFLRW010000177.1 GCA_022511285.1 Duncaniella sp. | reverse complement strand
ATTCGGAATAATCCAGCCTGTGTCGCTTCGAAAGCTCCCCGATGGCAAATACCAGATTATTGCCGGCGAACGTCGTTTCCGTGCGGCCACTCGAGCCGGACTGGCCGCTATCCCCGCTTATATCCGGGAGGCTGACGATACTCGTCTCACAGAGATGGCTCTTATTGAAAATATCCAGCGCGAGGACCTTAACGCTATTGAAATAGCTCTCACTTACAAAAAATTGCTTGAGGATGGCTCTATGACACAAGAACGCCTTAGTGAACGTGTCGGCAAGAAGAGAGCCACAATCTCTAATTTCCTGCGCTTACTGCGTCTGCCTTCAGAGGTGCAGATGGGCCTGTCGGCTAAAAAAATTGATATGGGACACGCTCGTGCCCTACTGAGCATTCCCGATGCCAAACGCCAGCTCCAAGTCTATAAGCAGATTCTCGCTGAGGGCCTCTCTGTGCGCCGAGTCGAGGAGATTGCCAAGGCCGAAATGATGGTTGATTCGACCTCGGAGCTACCCGATAAAAAAGCCCTCAAAAGGTTTTCTAACAAAGATTTTGATATTTTAAGGAATCACCTCTCACAGCGTTTCTCCACCCCCGTGAGTGTCTCTTGCAGCGCCTCCGGGAAGGGAAAAATCACATTTGCATTCCGCGATGATGATGAACTTCAAAGATTAATTGCTATCTTTGACACTGCAAAGCAGTAATCATCTCGCTCTCTCCTGGCCTCGATGATTATTGTATTGCATCAACATGTTGATTATCAGTGATTAATGTGGCCAATGCGCAGTAGCGTAAATATAAAGTTTCCATCCGCAAATCACCGTGTTGCGGCTCTTCTCAGTGTGATTATCATTGCACTGTCGGGGTCTTTTAACATTTTTTCCGAAACACCATCCCGGCAGCGCCCCAACAGGCCTGTGCGCCCTGAGCCACGCCACTCCTCTCCCGTTCTCATTGCTGAGCCTGCTGATTCAGTCCTCCTTGAGCCTTACCCCCGGCTCTACGACCCGGACTCCATTGACTCCATCTCTCCCCGGGAAGATGCTGAGTTGATTATGCCTCTTGACTCACTCTCGCTCCTCCACACCCAAAGCTTGGACTCTCCCGAGAGGGTCTACACTTTTAATCCCGACCCGACAAGAGCTGTTTGGATGTCGGCTCTATTTCCTGGACTCGGACAGCTATATAACCGCCGCTATTGGAAACTCCCGATTGTAATCGGCGGCTTTATGGGCCTTGCCTATGCAACCTCCTGGAACAATACCATGCTCTCTGACTATACCACCGCCTATGGTGATATAATGGACAACGACCCCACGACGAAAAGTTATATGGACTTCTTCGCTCCGACTGTCAACGAGTCTGACCTCGATAAAAGTTGGCTGACAAACCTCCTCCGATCACGCAAAAACTACTACAGGCGCAATCGCGACCTATGCATCCTGTGCATGGTGGGGCTTTATGCCGTGGCCATGATAGATGCTTACGTCGACGCGCAGCTGGCCCACTTCGACATCTCGCCTAATCTCTCTGTCGACCTTGCACCCACTCTCATCGAAGGTGATTTGCGCGGACCGACATCACGCCCGGGCGTCGGTCTGTACTGGGCCATTAATTTCTGACAATCATTCGGCCATCTGCGGCCTTCATCATATATCCACTCTCTGCAATGAAACAAATTCTTCTGACTCTCCTTGCTTCTCTCGGCATAGCGGCATCCTCGATGGCCGCTCCCTCAATACTTGAACTCAAACACTCGATATCCGACGATAATATAATAGCTCCGGAGAGCTTCGAAACCCAGACTCGACTCCTCGAAGAGAATTTCTATCTCAAAAACTTTGTTGTCCCGGGAGTGGATGTAGGCTCGTCGGAACAGACCACACCACGGATATATGAGGAGCGCCTCACAAAGCTCCCCACCGTCATTGAACTCCCATACAACTCTATTGTGGGCAATTTTATCAACATGTATCTCGAGCGCAAGCGTGCTCTCGTGGCTGACATGGTAGCGCTCCACAACTATTACGGACGATTCTTTGAAGAGGAACTTCTCAAACAGGGGATGCCCTTGGAACTGGAATATCTTCCGGTTATAGAATCAGCCATCAACCCCAACGCTGTGTCGCGCGCCGGAGCTGTGGGATTGTGGCAGTTTATGCCTGCCACTGCAAAAGGTCTCGGAATGGAGGTCAACTCGCTGGTCGACGAGCGCCGTGACCCACGCATCTCTTCAGCCAATGCCGCTCGCTATCTCAAGCAGCTCTATGAGATATATGATGACTGGTCACTCGCCATTGCTGCATATAATTGCGGACCTGGCAATGTCAACAAAGCCCTGCGCCGTGCCGGAGGAGAAAACGGGCCAAAAAAAGATTTCTGGGAAATATATCCATATCTCCCTGCTGAGACACGCGGATATGTGCCTGCCTTCATTGCGGCAAACTATGTGATGAACTACTATCGCCACCACGGCATCACGCCTACAATAGTGAAACGGCAACTCACCACCGACACCGTCACTGTCGACAAATACATCCACTTCAATCAGATAGCAGCAGTGCTCAACATCCCCATCGAAGAGATTAGGATGCTCAACCCCCAATTCCTGAAAGATGTGATTCCCGGCGACTATCGGCCATACCGATTGATACTCCCCACTCAGCAGTGTCTCAGTTATGTGATGAGTGAGAAACGCATCCTCGAATATGACCGCGAGCTTTATGCACGTCGCACATCGGTGGACCCGGCCGGAATATATGACTCTCCCGAGTCAACCATTGTCTCCGACGGGGGAGCCTCAAACCTCGCAAACGCCGGGCGTCAGAGTGTAAACAGCGAAGTCAACAATGAGATAGCTCTCGCTCAGGACACCACACGTGTGGTGAAGAAGACCCACACCGTGGCCAAAGGCGAAAATATTCGCGACATCGCTCGCACCTACGGAGTATCGGCCACAGACATCAAGCGTTGGAACAATCTGCGCCGAGGCTCCGTAAAGGCCGGCGACATCTTAGCCATTGAAGTTGTAGAGCGTGTGGCTCCCGAAGCAGTGCAAGTGACTGAAAGCAAGACGCCCCCGGCATCCGCCACTGCCACATCCTCAGAACCGGCTCTGCGCAACATCGCCTCCGAGACTCCCGCCCCCGAAACTAATAAGGCACCACGCCAGAACACCCGCAAGACACAATCCGCAGCCACATCCACCTACAAAGTAAAAAAAGGGGATACGCTTGACAAGATAGCCCGTACACACGGCACCACAGTTGCCGCAATTCAGGCTGCAAACGGAATGAAAAAGGGGCAGACCAACATTCAGATAGGGCAAACCCTTAAAATTCCCGCAAAGGGAGGTGTCAGCAAATCATCCTCGCGCAAAACCTCCTCCACACGTCGCAAATCCACCCGCCGACGCTAAACCCCGGGGCAACCGCATCATTCAGATTGTTAGCACCCGACTAAGGCCGAGGAG
>JAFLRW010000176.1 GCA_022511285.1 Duncaniella sp. | reverse complement strand
ATGGAGCCTTCGGCCGCCCCGGCTACGATGATGACGACGACTACAACCCCCTCGACGCTTACTGTGTAGACTGATCTCAGCCCGGTGGGGGAAAGCCGCTCTCATGCTAAATTTTGCTAAATTTTGATGCGCCCGCCCCGGATTGTCGCCCCGGCCTTTATGTTACTTTCGCAAATTATTCTTACCTTTGCGAATTGAATCAACACCAATTCATTGCAATGAACCATAAAGAGATTGTGCTCTCAGGCATCCGTGCCACGGGCAACCTCCATCTGGGCAACTATTACGGTGCCCTGAGCAAGTTCGTCCGCATGCAGGACGATTATGACTGCCTCTATTTTATAGCTGACCTCCACGCTCTCACCACAGCCCCCGACCCTAAGGCGCTCCATGAGAATGTGCGTAATATTCTGGCTGAATATCTCGCAGCCGGTGTCGACCCCGAGAAGGCCACTATCTTTGTGCAGAGTGATGTCCCCGAAGTCTCGGAGATGTATCTGCTCCTGAATATGCACGTGGGCATCGGCGAGCTGATGCGCACTGCCTCTTTCAAGGATAAGGCTCGCAAGCAGCTGGGCATCACCGACGATGCCGACGATATCGAGCGCCGGATTATTGGTGCGGACACCAACAAGCGTGTCAATGCCGGGCTCCTCACTTATCCAACACTTATGGCGGTCGACATCCTTATTCAGAAGGCTCACAAGGTGCCCGTCGGGAAGGACCAGGAGCAACACCTCGAGCTGACGCGCCGGTTTGCGCGCCGATTCAATTCATTCTACGGCGTCGACCTCTTCCCCGAACCGCAGAATTTCGACTTCGGTGGTGCGCCCGTCAAGGTGCCGGGACTCGATGGCTCCGGCAAGATGGGCAAGAGCGAGGGCAACTGCATTTATCTTGTCGACGAGGAGAAGGTGCTCCGCAAGAAGGTGATGCGTGCCGTCACCGACGAGGGTCCCAAGCTGCCCGATCAGCCTGTCTCTGCTCCCGTCGAAAACCTCCTCACCCTCCTGGCTCTCACTTCGGGCCCCGAGGTGGTACAGCAATATCGCAATGCTTATGCCGACTGCTCAATCCGCTACGGCGACCTCAAAAAGCAGCTCGCCGACGATATCCTGAAAGTCACCTCTCCCATTCGTGAGCGCTACCTCGACATCCGTGACGATTCCGAGTTCCTGGCCCGTGTGGTGCGCCGTGGGGCCGAGCGGGCCCGCGAGCGGGCCGCCGCCACTCTTGCCGAGGTCCGCAAGGCTATGGGTATCATCAAGTTCTATTAATCCGATGAAAAGATATAATCTCTATAATAACATTCTGGGCTGGGTGTGCTTCGTTATTGCGGCTGTCACCTATCTGCTCACACTCGAGCCGACGGCAAGTTTCTGGGACTGCCCTGAGTTTATCTCTCAGGGCTATAAGCTTGAGGTGGGACATCCGCCGGGCAACCCTATCTTTATGCTGGCCGCACGTTTCTTTGTCAATTTCGCTTTTGGCGATGTCACCAAGGTGGCGCTGATGGTCAATGCCATGAGTGCTCTGCTCTCGGCGGCCACAATCCTCCTCCTTTTCTGGTCGGTCACTCATCTTGCCAAGCGCTTGATTGTCAGCGACGACGCCACTGAGATTTCGCTCCCTCGGATGTTGGTCATCTTTGGCTCGGGACTCTGTGGCGCGCTGGCCTACACCTGGAGCGACACTTTTTGGTTTTCTGCCGTCGAGGGTGAGGTCTATGCTTTTTCGTCGTTCTGCACCGCTTTGGTGTTCTGGCTCATCCTCAAGTGGGAAAACAGGGCCGACTCCCCTCATAGCGACAGATATCTCATTCTGATTGCCTACGTCATCGGCATATCCATAGCCGT
Source organism: Duncaniella sp. (assembly GCA_022511285.1). Taxonomy (GTDB): domain Bacteria; phylum Bacteroidota; class Bacteroidia; order Bacteroidales; family Muribaculaceae; genus Duncaniella. The sequence continues at coordinate 1,616 of JAFLRW010000176.1, read as the reverse complement.
TCACCTCCTCAATCTCCTCTGCATCCCGGCCATCGGACTGGTGATATATTATCGCTTGGCTAAGGACACCAACGCCACAGGCTCGCTCATCACCCTGGCGCTCTCGGCCGTCGTGGTGGGGCTGATTCTCTATGGCCTCGTGCCGGGTTTCATCGAGGTGGCTCAGTATTTCGAGCTGTTTGCGGTCAACGTAGTGGGACTCCCTTACAATTCCGGAGTGCTCCTCTATGCCGTCATTGCTGTGGCCACATTCATCTGGGGCGTGCGTGAGCTTTATCTGCAGCGCTCGCTCAATGCCATCCGATGGAGTGTGCTCCTCACCATCCTCTTTTCAGGCATCCCCTTCATCGGGTCGAGCCTCATCATCCCGGTGGTTATCATCGCGGCTGTGGCGGCGTTCCTGTGGTGGGTGCCAAGCCTGCCCGTGAGGATTCTCAACCTTGTAGTGACAGGCATCCTGGTGATTTTCGTCGGATATTCGAGCTATGCGCTTCTGCTCATTCGCTCTAATGCCAATCCGCCGATGAATCAGAATGCCCCCGACAATGTCTTTGCCCTCGCTTCCTATCTCAACCGCGAGCAGTATGGCGAACGTCCGCTTTTCTATGGCCAGACCAACAATTCCGGCGTGGTCTACGAGGCCGATCTTACCACAGGGTCCACTAACCCTATCTTCTCCGAGGGCGCTCCCCAATATTCCAAGGTGGCCAAGGATTCCCCTTCCGAGCCTGACCGCTATATGCTCACAGGCTATAAGAAGAACTATATGATGACCCCGGAGCTGAACATGCTCTTCCCGCGCATCTACAGCGGCGCTCACTCCCGCGAGTACTCCGAGTGGATTGGCGGACTGCAGGGGCGCCCGGTCCAGGCCACTCAGTATGTCGACCGCCAAGGGAATGTGCTGCAGTATGACAGCCGCATCATCCCCACTCAGGCTGAAAACCTGCGCTTCTTCCTCGTCTATCAGCTCTCTCACATGTACTGGCGCTATTTCATGTGGAATTTTGCCGGTCGCCAGAACGATATCCAGGGCAATGGCGAGGTCAACCACGGCAACTGGATTTCAGGCATCCCCTTCATTGACAATTTGCGCCTCGGCGACCAGAGCCTCCTGCCTTACGATGTCGGTGAGGGCAATCCCGGACACAACGTGTTCTACATGCTTCCCCTCCTGCTCGGTCTGCTCGGTCTGCTATGGCAGGCGTTTGTCTCCAAACGGGGCATCGAGCAGTTCTGGGTGGTTTTCTTCCTCTTCTTTATGACCGGAATCGCCATCGTGCTCTATCTCAATCAGACCCCCTCGCAGCCCCGCGAGCGCGACTATGCCTTTGCCGGCTCTTTCTATGCCTTTGCAATCTGGATTGGCCTCGGCGTTGCGGCGATTTGGGATATCCTCTCCCGATGGCTGGCCTCTAAGGCACACTCCAAGGCCGAGTCTGCCTCTGCCGCGGGCCTGAAGCCTGCTGCGCGCTGGATTCCGGTGGCGCTCGCTGCGGTGGCGGCGCTCGCTGTGCCGCTTCAGATGGTGTCGCAGACCTGGGACGACCACGACCGCTCGGGTCGGTATGTGTGCCGCGATTTCGGGAAAAATTACCTCTCTTGCATAGAACCGA
>JAFLRW010000175.1 GCA_022511285.1 Duncaniella sp. | reverse complement strand
GTGAATCAATTGAATATAAGTCTATCTCAACGAGATATACCAATGATATATCCGTTCTTAACAGAAAGAGATGCTCTGAGGAAACATCTTATTGATAGTAAAATATTTGTGGCTAAATATTGGCCAAATGTATTGGAGTGGGTTGATAAAAATAGCATTGAATATTATTTGGCAAACAACATCCTGCCTTTACCAATAGATCAAAGGTATGATGATGAAGATATGAATCGAATTTTGGATATTTTAAAGAATTAGTTATGAAGATAGTTATTATTGGAGGACAAGGAACTCCAATTGTAATAGCAGATCAGATTTATGATGCTCACGTTCGTTTTGGTATGGATATAGAGGTTATAGGTCTTGCGTTAGATGATAGAACAATGGGTGACGAAATAAGTGGTTATCCAATTCTGTGCGGACTAAGAGAAGTGGCGGATAAATTTAAAAATTTTAATGATGTAAAATTTATTTATTCTCTTTATCGCAGTGATCAGATTAGAGAACGTAGCCAATTATTATACACATTGAATATACCAATAGAGAAATGGTGTAATTTTGTACATCCATCAGCGATGATTGCGAGATCTGCAAAGATGGGATACGGGAATGTGGTTTTGGCGAATTGTGTCGTTAATAGTAATACAATAATTGGCAATTTTAATACGCTTAATTCAGGAACACTATTAGAACACGATATCAAAGTAGGGAATAATAACTTTTTTGCTGCTCAAGTTACGGTTGGTAGCCTTCTTGAAATTGGAGATATGAATTTCTTTGGTCTAAATTCAACGATAAAGACAGGCGTGCATATTGGCTCGGGAATACTTGTAGGACAGGCCTCAAATGTGACCCATAGCTTTAATTGTGATGTGACTGTCTATGGTAATCCTGCTGTAAGTCATGGAGCCACTAAGAAAAAAGAAAATAAGAAATATTAACGTATAAATAATTTGATGAAATTAAGCGAAGTTAAATTTACGAATAATGGACAAAGTGTTGTTATTCAGTGTGCTATGATGGGGCAAAATCTTCATAGAAGTTGATAGTTAGTATGCTGGCCCTCCGATGGTCAAGATGGCTCAAAATATTCTAAATAAACAAGACTTAATCTCCAATAGTAGATGAGTTTTGATTGTTAGGGAATTATAAATTTTATAATAGATGTTACAGAGGCTTAATCTAAGGGAACTGTCGGTGGTGATAATATTGTCATTGGCAGTTGTCGTTTTTGGACTTATGCCCGGATTTATTGCCGGATTGCCGCTGTCTAAGGTGTATATCGGCCGAACGGTGATTTATGGCATCGCCCTGCCTTTATTGAGGGGTTATGTCATTGGGCTTAAAAAGCAGATTCCGGGAAATCTAAAGGTAATGGCTGGAATAGTGGCGTTTATATTTTCGCAATTCGTCACCTTAGGAAGGATTTATTCATTCTCAGATTCGTTTGACTTATATGGCTCTTGTTGGTTGAGCAGTGTGTTATGGCTACTCCAGAGTGTGGCTTGGTTGGCAATTTTCTATCCGATGGTATGCTATGTGGTGTGGTGGTTTGAGAATTGCGATATTCTCAGCCGGGGCCAAGATGAGGGAGTGGTGAATTATAGGCGAATATTTTATGTAGCACTGTTGATCAGATTGATATTATTCGGTTTTTTTTATCCTTGTTTGTATGATTATGATGCTGCTTTTGCTTTGCGAACAATGCTTCGTCCCGGAGAAGTGTTGTCAAATCATCATCCCTATTTTATACAGCTGATTCATAAATGTTTTTATGATTTAGGCGTTGATTGCTTCGGACGTCCCGATGTGGGAATGGCAATCCTGACACTGCTTTGGATAGGAATATCAATCGGAATAGTCATTTATACGCTGAAAGTGCTCCAGTCGTTTGCCGGGAATGCTAAAGTTACCACGATTGTTGGTTATCTGTTTGCTCTATTCCCTGTCTTTCCAATATTGAGTGTATACATAACCAAAGATGGTTTTTTTGCCTACGGTTTCTTGTTGTACACTGCCTGTCTGTTGCAGCTCTATGTGTCAAAGGGTGAGTGCATAAAGAATCTGTGGTTTTTATTGATGTTTTTGGCATCAATGATAGTGTTGTGTTTCGCGCGTAATCAAGGTATATATTTTGTGGTAATTGAAACGGGGCTATTGTTATTTGTCTATCGCAAGTATTGTTTACAAGTGTTACTGATATGCGCTATGCCGATAGTGTTATGCTATTGGGTTAATCACAAATATTATCCGTCAATTAATGTCGAAGACGATAGTCCGAAAGAGGCTAACTGTATGCCTTTTCAGCAGACGGCCCGATATTTGAAGACTTATCCTAATGATGTGACCGAAGAGGAATTGTCGTCAATCAAGGCTATCTTGATTACAGATTCGATAGTGGAGTATTATCTGCCTTATTTATGTGATCCGGTGAAACAATTCTACTTTTATGGTAAAACTATTGTAATTCCATTTGATTCGCTTCAGCATTTTCCACGATGGAATCATCAGGGAGAGAGCGAAGTGTTAGGCAAATACCATAAGTCCTGGCTATCAATGATGTTGAGACATCCGGATGCATATTTCGATGCTCAACTATCTGTGATATACCCATTCTTTTATTCTGAGAAGTGTAATCTTATATATATAGAACGAGGTTGGGAGAACTCAACAGCTACTCGAGACGAGTATTCGTTTTTCCACGCAACCTATTTCAAGGATAAGATGTGTAATATGAATATATATCTTTCTCGGTTGCCGATATTTGAGTTAATATTTAGGGTATATTTCTATGTGTGGATGTCTGTTTTTGGCGTCATATTCTTGATCTGGAAGCGTGATTGGAGGGGTATCAGCGTGTTTTTACCTACTATTTTGTCAATTCTGTTACTGATACTATGTCCGGTTGCGACAACGCGTTACGTGTTCCCGATCTTAGTGACTAATCTTCTTCTATTCGTCTATCTACTTAAAGTAAAATTGTAATGTCCACCCCCCCCAGGCAGTTAGCTATTTTAATACCCTGTTATAACGAGGCTCAAACTATTGCGAAGGTCATATCAGACTATAAGACAGTGTTGCCTGAAGCTGAGATTTATGTTTACGATAATAATTCAACCGATGGGACTGATAAAATTGCAAAAGCGGCAGGAGCAATCGTAAGATATGAGTATCGTCAAGGGAAAGGAAACGTAATCAGATCGATGTTTCGAGAGATTGATGCAGATTGCTATCTGATGATTGATGGTGATGATACATATCCTGCCGAACACGCTCGCGAGATGGTTGACTTCGTCCTTAACAAGCGTGGTGATATGGTGATAGGCGACAGACTTTCGGCCACATATTTTGAGGAGAATAAACGTCCCTTCCATAATTTTGGCAATTCATTGGTGAGGATGCTAATCAACAAGCTGTTTAGCGCTAACGTCAGAGATATAATGACCGGTTATAGGGCTTTCTCGAGACAGTTCGTGAAAAGTTTCCCGGTGTTGAGTCGCGGATTTG
>JAFLRW010000174.1 GCA_022511285.1 Duncaniella sp. | reverse complement strand
GCTATGTTTGAAGTCGAGAATATATTTTTTATATTTCCCGTTTTCGTGTGCTATATAGGTGTACTTGACCGGGTAAAGGCCTTCGCGAGTCATTGTGCTGTAGAGAGTGTCGCGCAGTGTATATATGCTGTTGGCCCACGGGGCATTCTTGGCATAAAGACTTGCCTTATAATAATTGCCGTCAGAGCGTAAGGTCATAGTGGCGTGGCCGGCAACTTTGTTGATGAATCCCCACTTATATATAACGTCGTAAGTCAGAGTTTCATCCTTAAGAGAAGGAGTGTAATCCTGAGCGTTGGCTGAGGCCCAGGCGGCAATGAGGATTAGAGCTGATTTAATGAATCGGGACATTATTGCTCAATTATTATATTGAGGGATTTTGTGGCGTTAAGAATTGTCGTTGAGGTCGTTGAAAGGCAGAGCCAGTCGAGATGACTGCTCAATGCGCTTATTGGTCCAGCACTTGCGGCACACTGCTATGTAGCGGTCATCGCCGCCTATTTCCACCTGCTCGCCCTCCTCGACAAAATCGCCGTTCCGGTCAATTCGGGCATTGATGATGGTCTTTCGGCCGCAACTGCAGGTTGATTTGACTTCATCGATGGTGTCGGCAATCTCGAAAAGCCGTTGAGACCCCTCAAAGAGTCGGCTTTTGAAGTCGGTGCGGAGTCCGTAGCAGATGATGTTGGTGCCGTAGTCGTCGACAATGCGAGCCAGCTCATCAACTTGCGGAGCGGTCAGAAACTGAGCCTCGTCCACCAGAATCCAGTCAATTACCGAGCCGCGTTCAGCAAAAAGGTTGCGCAGCATCTGATAGAGATCGGAGTCGTGGTATATCCAGGAACATTCGCGTTGAATTCCTATTCGGCTTTTGATTACGTTGGCTGATTCGCGTGTGTCGATAATCGGTTTCAGACATATGTAGCTCATGCCGCGCTCTTCAAAGTTGTAGGCGGTGGTGAGAAGTAGGGCAGTCTTGGCTGAGCCCATTGTGCCGTATCTAAAATAGAGTTTGCCTTTTCTGTACATCAGATTGGGGTGTATGTTCTGTTACAGGCACAAAGGTAGTGAATCTTTCTCAGTTGCCAAAGTCTTCGCGTGAGCATGCAGGGCAACCGCATCAAAATGTTTGCATTGGCCTGTAAAGAAAAATTTGGTGAATCATAGTAATGAATAGAACTGTTTTTTTATTACCTTTGTGTCGAGAATTTAAACAAATAGAACTTTGCGCCGATGAGTGTCAATAAGGTTATATTGTTAGGACATGTTGGGAATGACCCTGAGATACGCTATGTTCAGACTCGTCCGCTTGCTTCGTTTTCGTTGGCTACCAATGAGCCCGGAGTGCCCGGCCCTGACGGACAGCCGGGTCAGGTGCGCACGGAGTGGCATAACATTGTGATGTGGGGGCCAAACGCAGAAATTGCCGAGCGTTATATCCGCAAGGGGACACGTCTGTATGTTGAAGGCAAGTTGCGCCACAGAGTGTGGCAAGACCGCAATGCCATCTCGCGCACGGTGACGGAGATATATGTTGACACATTTGAAATACTCGGCTGACGCGTGTAGTTCTGCTTTATAACCTACGGATAATATGGAAAAATTTCATCCGCTATCCAATCTTGACAGATATCAAGTGATATTGGCCAGTGGGTCTCCGCGGCGAAAGGAGTTGTTGGAGTTACTTGACATAGCCTTTTCGGTAGACACATCTCATTCTGTTGATGAGACTGTGCCATCAGATGTGGCGGTGGATAGTATTCCTGCCTATCTTTCCAAGCTCAAAGCGGAGGCCTATCCTCTCTCCGCGGGGGACAACAAGTTGGTGATAACAGCTGATACCGTAGTGATTCTTGACGGGAAGTTGTTGGGCAAGCCAAAGTCGCGAGAAGGGGCTATAGAGATGCTGAACCTTCTGCAAGGTCGCACGCAGAGGGTGGTGACCGGTGTTACCATCCGCACAGCCGCAGGGTGTGAGACGTGGAGCGCCGAATCGGAAGTGGAGTTTGCCGAGTTGACCTGTGAGGAGATTGAATATTATATAGATAAGTATCAGCCTCTCGATAAAGCCGGAGCCTATGGCATCCAGGAGTGGATAGGGGCGGCGGCAATAAGCGGTATTCGCGGTAGTTTTTATAACGTTATGGGGCTGCCGGTCCATCGGCTTTACAACGCTCTAAAGAAGTATTAGAAGCTCATTCGAGGTTGGCTCAGAGCATTTTGAGTAGAGTGGGGATGAAGTCGTGAGCTTCAATCAATCCCAGTGAGCCTGCTTGGCAAGCCTCTTCGGTGTAACAATCAACGCCGTCGGGCACAATGCCGCATTGCCATACGGCGAGCGGCACAGGGGCGTCGCCGTGGCATCGAGAGGCAGTGATGGTGGGGTGGTCAGGAAGGAGCGCCACTCTCACATCGCGGATATGGTTGGTCTGCAAGTGGTTGAGCACCGCGGCTACAACACAGCGGTCAATCTCTTCTATAGCTTTAATTTTAAGACGATAATCACCTCTGTGAGAAGCCTCATCAGGCGCTTCAATATGAAGATAAATTAAATCGTGGTGGTTAAGTGCCTCGATGGCGGCTTCGGCCTTGGCAGAATAGTTGGTATTAGTGTTGCCTGTAGCTCCAACCGCTGATATAATCTTCATCCCGGCCAGTCGGCCCAACCCGCGGATGAGGCTGACGCCGCTAATGACGGCTGCTGAGTGTAATGACGGGTGGAGGGATAGAAGCGGAGGCAGATTGGGCCGATGCCCTGCCCCCCAAGCCCACAAGGCTCGATGGTCATTGAGAATGTGTGTGGATATTTCAAATAAGCGATGTATACAATCGGCTGTAGATTCCCCCTCGGATGTCAGTGCGCGCGGCAATAGCTCGGTGGCCGAGCGCTGCAGACACTGATGAGGAGGCGTGCAAATAATTTGACTGCTGCCGTGGTGAATAAGGATGTTGTGGCGAAAGTCAGCTCCCGGGAGCAACCGCATCCCCTGAGGATTGATGGCGGCGTTAATGGCTCGTGTCTCAGAGGAGGATAGTGAGCCGCCGTCGAAGTCGGCGATCCGTCCGTCGGGCGACAGGGTGATGAGATTGCATCTGAGGGCTAAGTCGGTGGGTAGCATATCGTAGCCTGATGCAGCCACTTCGAGCGGCCCGCGCCCATCAAACGACATCGAGAGATTGTAGCCTAATATAGCAGTGTTGGCCACATCGCTTCCGGCTTCATAGCCTTCAGGAATGGTGGCCACCATCCCGCATAGCCCCTCACGTGCCATAGAATCCATTGCCGGGGTGTCAGCGGCGGCAAGCGGAGTCAGTCCTCCGATTTCCGGCATCGGAGAATCGCTCATCCCGTCACATATTATAACAAGGTGTCTCATCGGGATGCAAAATTACCTAATTCTATCCACTTGCCAATAAAAAAAATATTGTGATTGTTAGGATTTCGGAAAAATACATTAATTTTGTGGTTTGAAACTGTCGTCATCGCTATGATTGACAGTGGAAACGTCTGATATATAGAATAAATAA
>JAFLRW010000173.1:289-3545 GCA_022511285.1 Duncaniella sp. | reverse complement strand
GTGCTCGCAGAGCGCATAAATCGACATCAGTCCGCAAATTCTAATGACGAGAAAATGGCACCTCAGATAAACGAGGATGCTGTCGAGAAATCGTCCGGTCATTCGCTTAGTTTGAATGATTATATACGCAAACATTATGAAAAGGCCTACGGCAATGGTAATGTTGACGGAAGGTTCAAAGAGTTGTGTGAAGTAGGTTATGAATACGGGCAAGCTGTGTCGATTGCGAAAATAATATATTGAAGTATGAACAAGACATAGCTTCGGAAACAAATCCTGAAGTAATCGCTACATTATGACGACGTTCAATTAGTCGGTTCAAATATATATCGCGATTTATCTTCATATTTAATTTTTTTGTCACTTGTGACATTTTTGCAAAGGCAAAATTGATAGAAATTTTCAACCTATCAAAAAATTTGTCTTTTATTTCTTATAAATAGCACTATAATTTTGTGGCTGATGAAACATAATGACAGCAGTGGTCAGTCATGGTCGCAACGGCTTCCGTAAAGACAAGTCCGGCGAAAAATTGGCGGAGTTCAATTTACTTTAGAGAGGGCGATTAAGAAGGCGCCAAATTACTTCATTTTGGGTATTGTATGAGGTAGATTATCAAAATAATTTTGTGATACCAATTACAATACCTCATGCGATTTAAGGCCACATTATTATCACTAATAATAACTTGCTGTTTATCATCAGCGTATGCCAATGAGCAAGGAGTTGCTCTTTCGGGCACCATTGTCGATGATGAGACCGGCGAGCCTTTATCATACGCTATTGTAAAGTTAAGCAATACTCAAAATGCAGTAGTGTCCGACGATAATGGTTTTTTCAAGTCTGAAAAGATTCCAAGAGGACAATATACACTGGAAATATCACTACCTTTCTACAAAAATAAACAAATACCCCTAACCATAACTTCAAACTTGGATTTAGGGACTATTCGACTTCGGGAATCCAATCTTACCTTGGAAGAGGTTGTAGTTGTTGCTCAAAAATCGTCGGCTGAAACCACAACCTCTTATTTGATGGACCGAAATACTCTTGACCATGCCCAAATACTGAACCTCAACGATATTATGACATTACTGCCCGGAGGTCAGACAGTCAACAGCACATTGGTAAACGACTCACGCATCGCTTTACGCGCAGGCGATAGCGAACAGGGCAACGCGTCGTTCGGAACGGCTATTGAGGTTGATGGTGTTCGTTTGGACAACAATGCCAATATGGACGAAACATTGGCTTCTTCAACGCGAAGTATTTCTTCCTCCAATATTGGTAGCGTTGAGGTCATAGCCGGGATTCCGAGTGTGGAATATGGCGATGTGAGTAACGGAGTGGTGAAAGTGACACCACGACGCGGTTATTCCCGTTGGATATTCGAAGCCTCAGTCAATCCTCACACATATCAGGTAGCTCTAAACAAAGGTTTCGGCCTTAAACATAATAAAGGTATAATTAACTTCTCGGCAGAATATGCTCGGTCCTTCAGTAAAATAGCCTCTCCCTATACATCATACACGCGCACAAATCTTTTTGGAAGCTACAGTAACAACCTTGTTATCGGCAATTCAACGCTGAATATCTATGCCGGAGTGTCAGGGACAATCGGAGGGTATAATTCAAAAGCCGACCCGGACGCCTTCAAGGACACTTACACTAAAGTAAAAGACAATCAGATTAGGGCAATTTGGAAACTGGATTGGATTTCAAGCGCAACCGACGCAGGTCTTTTCAAAATCGCACTAAATTCTTCAGTTCTTTATTCCGACAGATTTTCCGAGACAAATGCCAACAATAGCTCCTCATCAACACAGGCCTATCTCCATACAATGACGTCGGGCTACGACATTGCCGGGGAGTATTCTCCCGAACTTGGAGTCGGCGACATAATTCTCGGCCCTACCGGATATTGGTACGTGAAATCATTCAACGATCAGAAACCCTTGTCAGTTCAAATGAAACTCAAAGGGGAATGGATTAAACAGAGGCGGACTTTCACCAATAATCTCACGCTTGGAATTGATTACAATCTGTCTCGCAACAACGGCAAAGGCATTTATTATAAAGAAATGATGTATGCTCCCACTTGGCGACCCTATGATTACAGCGAGCTTCCCTCGCTGAATACTGTTGCCGTATTTGCTGAAGAAAAATTTACATGGCGAAGCCTGATACTATCGGCCGGAGTGAGAAACGACATCACTTATGTAAAAAACTCAGATTACGGCTCTGTTTCAACCTTCTCGCCGCGTGTCAACGCTCTCTACACAATCTTTAACAGAGATAAAATCAATCTTAAAATACATGGAGGTTACGGTCAGGGCTACAAATTACCTTCGTTCCAGGTGCTATATCCCGCTGATTCCTATTCCGACAAGCTCGTGTTCACACCGGGTTCAACCTCAGACAACAAAGCTTTCTATGCCTATTATACCAATGTCTCTAAAGCATTGTATAACGACGAGCTTAAATGGCAATCGGCTCATCAGACCGATATCGGAGCCGAGCTGAGAATAAAAGATATAAAATTTAGTATCTCGGGATATTATAACCGAACTGTTAATCCATATCAACAGATAAACGTCTACACTCCTTTCTCGTATAATTACACCTCGCAAGAGGCCTTGGAAAATTGTGGCATTCCGTCAAAAGACCGCCAATACTCCATCGACCCTACAACAGGTATAGTCACGGTGGGATCGCTTTCCGACGGCACTACAATCACGCTCCCGGCTTCACGGCGAAACACCTATATTTATAATCGCAAATATGTCAACGGTTCGCCCGTTTCGCGCTACGGTTTGGAATGGACTCTTGATATTCCTATCTTAAAACATGCCACTCCTGTAGGATTGGAACTGCGATTCGATGGCAATTACTATCATTACAAAGGCATTAGCAATCTGCTTGTTGCCGGCAGTCCTACAGGCATAGGAGATTATGCCGAAGATTCCGGCATAAAACCGCTTATCGGCTACTACGCAGGTAGTAACGTGATGTCGGCCTCATCGGTAGCCACGCCCTCGGTTTGCAACGGCTCGTTGAGCAAGGAGTGTTCGGTCAATACGACCTTAACTGTCAGAATACCAAAAGTCAGACTCATAATGACAGTACGATTGGAATCCACTTTCCTTAACTATAAGCGAAACCTCGCAGCCTCCAAAAACGCTGTGCTTCTTTCTGCCGCAGGCGACGTCTTCGGTCTGCAATATAGTGGAGAGAAAGATTCATACGTGGCGATGTA
>JAFLRW010000173.1:0-279 GCA_022511285.1 Duncaniella sp. | reverse complement strand
CCCGAATACTATTCCACATGGGATAATCCGGGTAAATATCTTCCTTTTGCGGAAAACCTTGAATGGGCATACAATAATGACCCTTCTCTTTACAACCAACTGAGAAATCTAATAGTAAAAAGTAATACATCTTACTATTTTAATCCTCAGAATATATCAGCTTATTTCTCGGCGAACTTTTCAATAACCAAGGAAATCGGCCAATGGGTAAGCGTCTCCTTCTACGCCAATAATTTTTTCAACAACATGTCATTTGTCCGTAATTCGCAGACGGGATTG
>JAFLRW010000172.1 GCA_022511285.1 Duncaniella sp. | reverse complement strand
GAGTTATGATTTACCCTGCAAAGTTACAACCGACGTATGGCCAAAATGGTGCGATAATGCCGATTAGTGATGGTAAGAGTGCAACACCTCCGAAGTAGGTTGTGGTGGTGGATGCTCGGACACCCGACACCGCCCATTCGTCGCTCGCGCTCCTCGGACTTAGTCGGGTGCTAACTATCTGAAACCCCTATCGGGGTATCTTGCCTTGATATCAAGCTAAATTTTGATGCGGTTGCCCTGAAAGAGATGCTGGAGCGGGTGGAGACAAATAGACGAGAGGCTGTGCTTGCGGACACAGCCTCTCGCTCATTAATTCTTGCCTGAATGGCACGGGGGGTTAGAATTTGTATGCAGCGCCGAGAGCAAAGACTCCGAACGAGTTGGGATAGCCCTTGTTTGCGCCTTTGAAGTTGGCATCAATCAAACCGAGTTGAGCCTCAACGCCCCAACGGTCTGTAAGATAATAGGTAGCACCTATGTAAAAGGCCATAGACGGAACCACCTTTGACTTCATTCCGACCCATTCCACGTGGTCAAGGTCATTATAGCTATAGGAGATATATGAGTCAGTGTACTTTGTTTCGCGATGCTCGCTAAAATTAGCCTTGCTGAAACCCTGGGTGTTGCGATAGTTAGAGGTGATATACGACATACATCCGACGCCCACACCTACGGTGCAGTAGGTGTCCAACTTTGACATAGGTGAGTAGTGGAACGAGGCGGTGAAGAGCGCATCGACATCGTCGCGAGTGATATCGGCATTGGCAGTGCCTACACCTTTGCGCTGCTCAAACTTTGATTGGTCATAGCGTTCCCATTTATTCTTGCTTTGAGAATACTGCTTGCCGTACTGGCTAAGGCGATACTTGTAGTCATACTTACCGGCCACAAGGCTCTCATATCTACCGCCAAATTGATTGTTAATGGCAAAACCCACACCGATGGTGAAGTTGTCGGCCACTGTGGCCACACCCCACTCCATTGACAGATGTTGGTCGAAAGTGCCTCGATTCTTGTCGGCGTATGCCACCGTACCCACACCAATAGTTAAGTCTATTTTCTTGTCTCCGTTCTCAAAAGCCTGAGCGCCTGCGTTAAACGCGATCGCGGCCATTACTGGAATAATTAGTAATTTATTCATTGATGATATAGTTAATAAGTAATAATGTTTTGATGGTGTAAAGGTAGTGATTCTTCCGGAGAAACTCACTCTTAACTGAAAATTTTTGCCGGCCATCATCTTCTAACGGGCCAGGAATGCCTCCCACTCGGAGAGAGAACCCGCAAAAGCATTGATATCAACGGGATGGTCCACCCCATCGACACGACCGGAGTGAGTGGCTTGCCAGAGTGTCCATCCGCTCAACTGCGGCTCTTCTCCCAGAGAGCATATCCACAGCGGATAGGATCGCGGAAGCGAACGCAAGAAGCGGTTGTAGCCGTTCTTATTAGTGTAAAGCATCACTTTGTAGCCCCGCTGCTCAAGATGGTCCAACATCTCAGTGAGCCGATTAATGACAAGGGGCGTGGCCTGAGCGGTTGGATTGGTCCACTCCTCAAGGTCAATAACAAGCGGTATGTCGAGGTCGCGCCCCTCCACGGCCGCTGCAAAATTGAGTCCCTGCATATAGCCGGGAGTGTCAAACCGAAAGAAATGGTAGGCTCCCACACGCAATCCGGCCTTACGGGCGCGGCGTATGTTGTCGACAAAGCGGCGGTCACGAAACGTGGCGCCCTCGGTGGCCTTGGCCACTACAAAATCAAATCCTTGAGCCTTAACTCGCTCAAAGTCAATCTCTCCGTTATGAGCAGATATATCAAGCCCTCTCACCTCATAGCGCGCAGGATCAGGATAGCCGGCACCGGACGATGACGACACTCCACCGCCTTGAATGCAGCTTGACGTGATTACCGTCAGCAACATAAGGATATGGTATATGTACCCTCTGATTGACATCGAAATTTATGTGAGAGATGTTGATAACAATTTTGTGTTCTACAAAAGTAGCAAATTTTTTTCAGTTATTCACATCTTGATTTCAACTCCCGGGGCAAGCGATAATAATCTGAATAATTTTGAGGCAGTAGCCCTGAGAAATATCGGGCCTTCACAATATTCAACGCCTCCACCACGTTATGCTTTAATAGATAATTCTATATTATGTCAATTTTCAGCATATTTTCCGGCAAAAAAGAGGCGTTGCCTCTACCAATCGCCACAGATATACATTGCCATATACTTCCCGGAGTCGACGACGGTTCGCCCGACGTCGAGACCTCTGTCGCTCTTGTGGAGAGGATGCAGAAATGGGGCATTCGCCGTATTATTGCCACTCCACACGTCACAGAATGTTCATTTGAAAATACCCCTGACATCCTTGACCCCGCACTCGACGAGCTACAGACAACACTCAGAGAACGTGGCAACACCATAGAAGTCATCCGCTCCTCTGAAAATCGCATCGACGACTATTTTCGCGAGCTTCTCAAGGCCGGCCAGATACAGCTGATGCCCGACGACTATATTCTGATTGAAAATCCCTTTATCCAGGAGCCCTGGCAGCTTGACCAATTTATCTACGACCTGCGCATCAAAGGGATGCGTCCTATCTTGGCCCATCCGGAGAGGTATCACTATTACTACGAACGCAACTCAACGCGATATGCCGAGATGCACCGTGCCGGCACATATTTCCAGATAAATATCCTCTCGCTGGCCGGAGCTTACGGCAAAATAGAAAAGAAAGTGGCCGAAGAGCTGCTTGAGCGCGGAATGGTAGACTTTCTCGGCACCGACCTCCACAACGAACGTCATGCCGATATTATTGACCGCTATCTCACCACTTCCGATGCTCGCCGCCACTTCGCCGCCATGGGAAGTGTGATGAACGATCGCGTGTTCCCCACCCTCTAATCGCTCGGCTATCTATCAGCTAATTCTATTCGGGCAATAGCTGATGTTGCGCCATTGACCTTTAGGACTGAGGTGTCGGCAGCAAGGCTTATGTGGGCCGTCTGACCATAGCGCGCCTCCTGCTTAAAAGCTATTTCAAAATGCTTTATGCGCTTCTCGGCATAAGCCTCAAGAGGCAACAGATCGACTATTAAATCTATATAGCGACGCGTGGTGACGTGGCGATTGACATCAATATCACTCACCTTAAACGTGTAGTCATATCCAGCCTGTTCCACTTCAGGCTCACGGAGGGGTGTGCATCGCGACGAAAGATTCACATCGGTGACAATAACGTCGTCCAACGAGCCGAGCACTGAAAGATTAACCGGCCGCCGGGTAGTGACATCAATAGCCATCCACACAGTGTGGACTCTCGCTATGCATTGCTCCGTATCCTCATCAAACAGAGCAAATCCGCGGTCAGACATAAGGCGCGACACGCCCTCAACCCAAGTGTCAAGCCTATATCTCCCGCCCACTCGAGGAGTCTCGTCAAGCTCTATAGCCATTCGCGCCAGCACCCACGAGGCATTGTGCCGCTGCAGGTCATTGAATCCTATTCCTATCTCATTGGCGTGGGCTGTGGCTGTGTCAATAATGGTTGTCACCAACGACGACAGT
>JAFLRW010000171.1 GCA_022511285.1 Duncaniella sp. | reverse complement strand
ATAGCCGCCGGGCGATATACGTCGCAAGCGGCAAGCAGCGGTCGGCGAGACTGTTCTGATTTGAACTTTCGTGCAAGCTTGCCGGAGAAGGTAGTCTTACCGGAACCTTGCAGACCTGACATCAGAATGATGGTGGGGTTGCCGGAAAGGTTGACTGATGCGGTCTCCCCACCCATAAGGCGAGCCAATTCATCGTGGACAATTTTCACCATCAGCTCGCCCGGTTTGATGGCGTTGATCACGTTTTGACCCAAGGCTTTTGCCTTTACATCGTCGGTGAATTGTTTTGCCACCTTGAAGTTGACATCGGCTTCGAGCAGGGCGCGACGCACATCCTTGAGCGTTTCGGCAACGTTAATCTCGGTGATTTTGCCTTCACCTTTCAGTATCTTAAAACTCCTTTCGAGCCTTTCGCTTAGATTCTCAAACATTATGATTCGTAGTTATAAAGTAGTGTGTGGGGGTATAGTAGGGGAGTGTGTTGTCAGTTGACCAGAAGATTGGTATTAGTGTCAGGGAATATAACCCTTGGTTCAAAAGAGGTGGCCTCTTCGGGAGTCATCGAGGCATAGCAGATGATTATGATAATATCTCCCACCTGTACACGTCGGGCGGCTGCGCCGTTGAGACATATTACGCCCGAGCCTCGTGGCCCGGCAATGGCATAAGTGTCAAACCTCTCACCGTTGTTATTGTCAACGATATACACCCTTTCGCCGGGCAGTATGCCCGCGGCATCGAGGAGATCGCGGTCAATGGTGATGCTCCCGATATAATCCAAGTTGGCTTCCGTGACGCGGACACGGTGGATTTTGGCCTTTAGCATTTCGAGCATCATACTGCACAGGGATATTTGATGTTATCAATCAGTCTGACTTCTCCACAATAACAGGTGATGCACCCCACAGGACAGTCGGAGTCAGTCCACTCTCCAATAGGCTGCATAGTGTGGGCATCAACAATCTCAAAATATTCTACATCCATGAATGGGAACATATTGAGCGTGGCAATCACCTTATTCTTGACTTCCTTGAGGCTCAGCTCTTTAGCCCAAATAAGGCTTGATCTGAGCACAAGTGAAATGGCAGGGGCAACGGTGCGCTGTTCAGGCGTGAGGCGAATGTTGCGTGAACTGAGTGCTAAGCCGTCTGCCTCGCGGAGAATCGGGCAATCGACTATTTTTAAATCGTTAAACCCCTCTAATTCAGCCATTTTCCTTATCACGGCAATCTGTTGAAAATCTTTCTCGCCAAAGTAGGCGCGGGTGGGGCGGGTGAATGCAAACAGCTTGCTGACAATCTGGGCCACTCCGTTGAAATGCCCGGGGCGCATAGCGCCCTCCATTACTTCAGCTACAGCCCCGAGTTCAAACACACGTGTGTCAGGCTCGGGATATATCTCCTCAACAGTTGGGGCAAACATGTAGTCAGCACCACATGCCTCAAGCATGGCACGGTCGGCCTCCTCGGTGCGTGGATAAGTGGCAAGGTCTGTTGCGTTGTTGAACTGGGTAGGATTGACAAATACGCTGACCACCACAGTGTCATTCTCAACGCGCGCACGGTCCACAAGCGATTTGTGTCCGGCGTGCAGTGCGCCCATCGTAGGAACAAGGCCTATGCTGCCGTTCTGACGGGCTGTTTCAAGCTTTTTTTGTAATTCAGCGACAGTGCGAATTATTTCCATTTGCTTATTGATGCTAATTTGAGCTAAGAAGCTCTCAATATCATATCTCGGAGCTCCCATTTTTTATCGGTGCAAAATTACACATTATTATTATAATGGGCAAATCGTTGTTATAATGGCCTGTGACAACCGCATCAAAATATTCGCATTGGCCTGTGCAGTTGACTTATCTTCGACTGAAACTGTTGAAATTGATGTTTTTTAGTTAGCGGTCTTCCTTTGTGTCGTTCCATTCATCACATCAATAGCCGATATTGTTCGGCTAAGATCTGCTATAACGCATGGTGACTGTTTGCACATAATTGCTATTATGTTAAATAGGGTGTTGATGGGTGGCTCTGATTCGGGCGGAAGGACAGAATTTTTAAATCTCGCCCACTCTCCCGATGCGATAATTATCATTAGGTTGCTCCTGGATTGAGAAAAGTCAACAATCTGTTGGCTTTTCTGTTGTCAATCCAAGTTGTCTGATTCTCAATGTGGTATGTATATAAAGCATCGCAATATTAAATGCGTGCATTGGGCGATATTCATTGAACCGGAGTGCATCGCAGTGTGAATTATTTTCAGGCTCGTGGAAATCCAAAATAGCATTCCGGTTGTTGTGACTGAAAGAAAATTGAATTGCGCTGATGATATTAGCTGGTTGCATCTGCAAAATTAGGGAAAATCACAACTTTTTATTGTAGTTGCAATCTCAATCCGCTTGAAAGTTTATAAATCCATTAACGAAATAGAAATTTCGCCTGTTTTGGTTGCAATTTCACTTAGATAATTGCTCCTATGCTCCCCACTCGTCAACCAGGCAACCGAAACCCCGGTTTAAGCCATTAATATTTATTTACAATTAGATTAACAAATTAAAAATCAGCGCTATAATAAAAATATCTAAAGTTTGAATTTATATTTGAGGGCTTTGAATGATTGTTTGATGAGATAGAATTGTAATGCATTAAAATACAGATGTTTTTAATAGAATCCTTAAAGTGATAATATAAAAATTTGAGAGGCATAAAGAAGAGCTCTGTCTAAATAGTGAAAAAATGTTCCACGGGCCAGTCTTAAGAATATTTACAATTGAAAATTTCGAATAATTGCAAAATAATACAAGAAAAATTTGGCTGTTTGGAAAATAGTAATTACATTTGCATACAGAAAACAGAATTTTCAAATTTAGAAAATCAAACTAATGGATTTAGTTTCAAGGCTGAAAAAATATTTGGATTTGCAAAATATCTCAGTCACACAGTTTGCAGATGAATGTGGCATTCCTCGACCGAGTGCCTCACAACTGCTTGCCGGACGTAATAAAAAAGTAAGTGACGAGATTATTGGAAAAATCCATGCTGTCTACCCTAACCTATCTATAATATGGTTAATGTTTGGTGAAGGTGAGATGCTCTTACATAAGGATGCCGAAACAACTGATGCCGATTTTGAGTATGCAACAGGTAATTTATCGAATTTTGAAATTGAAAATAAGTCATCAGGAGCCGATGCGAAACTAAATCCTGAGTTTGCCTTTGAAAATCCAAGCGATTCAAAAAACGAAACAGCAAAAACTGAAGAAAATAACCTTTTTTCTGGCTATCATACGTTTGATTTTTCAAACTCCTATTCAAAAAAGCAAACAAATAAGCAAGATTCTTTAAATGAGTCGGGCCGAACATCTTCGTCATTGAATTCGGCGGTTGCTGGTAAACAGGTGGTAGGAATCGTGGTATATTATAATGATAAGACATTTGAATCATTTGTCCCGGACCCCGACAATATGAGTCCATTTGCCAAAAAATAGGGCTTCTACGGCCTTAGGCCGCAGCTCTACCCTACTGAAACTGTATATTTAATCCGAAATCAGATATTTTGGATATTGGTGATTGTGTGCTCACCTCCACAAC
>JAFLRW010000170.1 GCA_022511285.1 Duncaniella sp. | reverse complement strand
CGGAACATCTATGCCCTATCCAATGCCGGAAAGAGATTTGCGTGCCTATCCCGACAGTCTCACCCCGGTGTTTATCAGCCATATTGGCAGACACGGCTCTCGCTACCTCTCATCCTCAAAATTCACCGAGCGTCTGCAACAAAGACTAAGCCGGGTCATAACACCGTCCCCCAAGGCCAAAGCTCTCTCCGCTCTATGCCGACGCATTGAGGAAACCACGGCCGGTCGGTGGGGGGCTCTTGACTCTCTTGGCATTGCCGAGCAACGAGGCATTGCAGCCCGCACCTGGCAGAGATTTGATTTCCTGTTTCGCGAACGCAAGATAAGAGCTATATCATCATATGTGCCACGATGCATTGCCTCAATGGACGAATTCACCCATCAGCTGTCGCGTATGGACAATAGAATTGAAATCTACACATCCTCAGGCCGCCAAAATAATTCTCTGCTTCGCCCTTGGAGTGTCGATGAAGATTATAAGGCATACTCTGAAAGTAGCGAGTGGAGAGCAATATATGATGACTATGCCGAAAAACTAATATCTCCGGCCATTGCTTCAGCATATCTTGGGCCTGAGGCTGACGCTCTGTCTGACAAAGAGAAAAGAGAATTTGCGCTTGACTTGTATAGGATTGTGAGCGGATGCGCCGCGTCCGGAATAAAGATCAACCCAATTGATTACCTTTCTTTGGCTGACTACAATGCGCTTTGGGCCGTTGAGAACTTAGACCATTATCTGAATTACTCAGCGTCAACCCTGTCTAAAGCACCGATGGATATGGCGGCCGGACTCCTTAACGACATTGTGGAAAGTATAGACAAGGCTGTTGCAGGGACTCAGCAATATGGCTGCGAACTGCGTTTCGGCCACGCGGAAACAATGATTCCGCTTCTTGCACTTATGCGTATCGGCGGATGCTACTATATCACCAACTACTTTGACACCGTGGGGTTGCATTGGCGCGACTTCTATGCTGTGCCTATGGCCTCCAATCTTCAGATGATACTTTTCAAGTCATCGACCGGAGCCTATTACCTGCGAGCTGATTTAAATGAAACGCCTGTCCCCCTCATTCCCGGCAACGACTCACTCTACACTCCGTGGCTAAAAGCACAGGACTATCTGCAACGTTGCCTGCCTCTATATCTTCAACTCTGAGCTAACCGGCATCACCATGCAAAGGGATTCTCATCCGTTAGCCACAAATCTTGCGCCTTGAGCACCTGAGAGATAATATCGCGCGCCACTCCGCCTCCGCCGTTGAAGGGTGAGATATATTGCGCCTCAATCTTCACCTCATCCGAACCATCGCGCGGCGTGGCAGAAAGACCGGCTATCTGCATAGCCGGAATATCGGGAATGTCATCCCCTACAAAGGCCACCTCCTCAGGCAAAAGTCCACACTCCGACATCCATCTCGAAAATACCTCTTTCTTGTCGACAACACCAAAATATACATTGGTGATGCCCAGAGAATTGTAAGCCGGAAGCATCGACGCATCTTTTGCACCGGAGATTACAGCAACTTTAAGTCCGCGCTTTAAGGCATACTGCAGAGCAAAACCGTCTTTCACATTTGAGTGGCGCTGTAATGTGCCGTCCTCGCGCACAGCTACTGTAGAAGCAGACAGCACGCCATCCATATCAAATGCTATGCCGCGAATCTTTCTGAGGTCGTAGTCAATTCTGCTCATTATGACGAAGGCTTATTAAATCGGAAAGAGTGTTGTATAGCAGCCCAAGTTCTTGAGGAAGCATTGATATATGCTTCTGAATTACTTCACTATCGCCGCGAACAGCCGGGCCCGTCTGCCCTTGGGCAGGCCCTCCGGGGAGAGTTTCTGCCTTGCGGAGCGTCTCCTCAAGCAGCGGATGGAGCACACTGAGGTCAAGCCCATCAAGACGCAAGAGGTCATCAGCCACCGTCCAAAGATAGTTAGTAAAATTGCAGGCAAACACTGCCGCAATGTGCATCTTGCGTCTCAACGTGCTATCGGCATGGAGCACCCGATCAAACACCTTCTTCCCTATCTCGTAAATGGCAGCCTCAACACCCGGAGTGGAGCCTTCGATGAATAGAGGAACCTTTGAAAGGGATAATGGCGTATTGCGTGAAAAGGTCTGCAGCGGATAAAACACACCCGTCTTCCTGCTTTTAAAAGCGAGCACTTCAAGAGGCAAAGAGCCTGAAGTGTGGAGCCACAGAGCATTATTTGAGGGAAGAGCCTCTATGACTCTCTCTACAGCATAATCAGCAAGACTAACTATGTATATGTCAGCATCAGCGACAACATCTGCAGTATCAGTCACCGGCTGAGCATCCCAAAGCCGACGGGCAAGGGCCTCAGCCGAGCGCATAGTGCGCGAGTAGACCTGCGCCACTTCACCTATACCCGCACCTTCGAGAGCAGGAAGAATATGAGAGGCCACATTGCCGGCTCCGATCGACACGATTCGCGGCAGACCGGTATGCGATGGACTTACCATTTGGCAATATGAATATTCTCCCACTTAAGTTTCTCTGTATCCTGCGGCTTTCGCTGTTCATCGGGATGCCCAAAGGTGACCACACAAAGCACCGGACACTCCTCAGGAATGCCGAGAATATTGCGCACAAACTCCTCTGATGGGGTGCCATCGGCAGCAAAGCGCCCCCACACTTGAATCCAACAGGAACCAATGCCGAGAGCAGAGGCCTGCAACTGCATAGAGTAGGCCGCAATAGATGCATCTTCAATCCAGGCCTCTGTCTTTGTTGTATCAGCCGTGACCACGACTGCGAGTGGAGCTCCTTTAAGCGAAACGGCTCCGGCAGCCTTACACTCAGCCATAGCAGCCATCTTTTCGGCATCCTCGACCACTACCAACTGCCAAGCCCTTGCGCTTTTGGAGGTGGGACTAAGGAGAGCGGCTTCAAGGATAAGCCTCACAGAATCTGCATCAATCTTTTCCGGGGTGTATCGGCGTATGCTTCGACGGTTGACGAGAAGCTTGTTAAAATCCATAGAATCAGAGGTATATAGAAAGGGGGGTTATTAGTGTACTAAAAGAACGGATTAATAGATGTCAGTGCTTAACGATGACAAATCCACACAGCAGCGAAGCGTTCAGAGACAATCTCACTTTTAGCCTTTGCTTCAGCGTAATTAGAGGCTGAAGCTGCATAAACGCGATAGTTGCCATCCATTTCAATCACTCCAAGTGAGTCATCTCCGCCAATAAACCGACCGGCTGCAGAGGCTGACGGGAAGGAGCCCACGATGATGAGATAGCGGTCCGGCCGAGACACTGCCACCACCGGCGTTTCCTGAGGTGGCATAGAAATACTCAGTATAATCTCACGAGAGAGGGGAATAGAGTCTTCAGGTTCAGACACACTCTCTGCAATCGTATTATTCTGCTTGCTGAAAACGGATGTCAGAGTGTTTAGCTTTTCGGAGAAGTCAATATTCATTGAAGCAAGCTGCTGGCGGCAGTCGTCAAAGTTGACACGCGAATTAAAAACAAAGGCTATACACAAGAGCACTCCTATAACCGATGCGGCAGCCAACAGAGCTCTGCGCACCGCCGAGCGACGTCTCACAGGTATCTCTGCGATGTGATGATCATC
>JAFLRW010000017.1:6556-17289 GCA_022511285.1 Duncaniella sp. | reverse complement strand
CACGCCGTCGACGCCGTATCTTAAAGCCATACCGGTCAAAGATGTCACAAAATCGATCACGGCCTATGCGGTCCCGCTCTCCGAAAGTCCGACAGTACATCGCCCATACCTTCATGCCTCCTATACCGGGATCTTTGTCCTTGACCTCCCGTATGTACTGTACTGCAAATTCTTCCAATGCCATACGCCGCAAGTCTTTGTCGCCGTCGTGCTTGTAATAAGCCTGCTTACTCTTACCAAACAGCCCGCACAGCTCGGAGATCGTGAATGCCTCCGAACGCTGCGCGTGCAGGCGTCTTACTGTCTCGGCATATTGCCGCAAAACTTCTTCGCGAATCGCTTGCTTCTTTTGTCTTGGTAAACTCTGAAATTTTATCATAGCGTTAACTCTTTTTTGAGTCAACTTTTTTCAGGGTAAGACACCCATTAATTTCTGCCCAAACGAGGTTTAATACATTTTAAAAAGATATTTCTATATAATATTTGAGCGATAGAAGATATTATTGGCGAGCATTTGACTAACATAAATACTTTGACCAGTTTACTCCCACCGACATTTTCCTCGATAATAGAATCTATCCTTGAGATTAAATATTTATTTTCCCTTAAGGAACAGCGACACGACAAAAATCGAGTTATAGATTTTTCGATTGTCATAATAAGATAAGGTTCAAGTGTTTTTTGAAGACAATCGTTTTTTTGTGAAATCAGATCTAACGTCTTGGCGTGTAATTTTAAATAAGCCTCGAGCGCTTCTCTGTTTTTCTTTTGATTTGTAGTGTTTGTAATGCTGTTTGGGTACACCATATATTTTACAACATTCAAATCCACAAGAATAAACTTACAATGAGGGCAGTTTTTAGCAACCAGGATATTCCAATATCCGTCTTCACAACCATATAATTCGGTGTCAAATTGTAGGTTATGTTGTTGAATGAGTGTCCTTCGATATATATACTGCCAGGCAAAGGTGTTGCATTTATTGTTTTTTAAATAATCCTTATAGATGCCCTCAAACAGATATGAAAATGAATCGGAATTGTTTAATTCGTTAATGTAATTTTTTGTCTTATAATCGACGGTAACACTTGCAAAGCAAAGGATGTCAGGAGATTTGTCATTAATTATATCGTATAGTTTTTTTACAGACCCTTCAAACAAGAGGTCATCGGCATCAAAAAACCAAATGTACTCACCGCGAGCATACTTTAATCCAAAATTTCGTGCGTCACTTAATCCCCCATTCTCCTTATTGAATAACCGGATATGGCTATTCGAACTCATTTCCTGACGAATCAATTTTTCGGAATTATCTGTCGATCCATCATTAATGAAGACTATTTCAAAAGGAATTCCTGTAAATTCATTCGTTATTTCTCTAATAGTGTTGATGACCGTGTTTTCCCCGTTATAACAAGGGACTAATACGCTTATCAGTGGATTCATCTATACTCGTTGGTTGAATTAATTTTCTAAAATATTTACAGTGAAAAAGTAGTGTATGTCACGGAAATTCAGCAAACTAACGGAGACCAAACTGCTAAGAACGGTCACTGTATCCATGCACAACATCATTACAAATTTCGTAAGAATTCGGCAAATCTGCAAAAAAAATTGCAGGGAATCGCGTAAATGTAAGGACTGTGACGGTGGATGATAAAAAAATCTTGTGTTTTCATTTAAAACTCGTGCTTTTTATCTAAATTTGTAAAACCAACATCAACTAAAATCGCAATATGATAGACGATATTATGCGCCACAACAGGGAGTTTGTGGCTACTGAGGGTTACCGACAGTTTGAGACCTCTAAGTATCCTGAAAAACGGTTGGCAATCGTCACCTGTATGGATACCCGATTAGTGCAGCTCTTGCCGGCTGCTTTGGGCTTGCGCAATGGTGACTTTAAGATTATAAAAAATGCCGGCGGCACTATTACTAATCCTTTTGACTCTACAGTGCGTTCGCTATTGGTTGCTGTGTATGAACTCGGTGTCAACGAGATTATGGTAATTGGCCACACGGAGTGTGGTGTGCAGGGTATGAACGCAACTGAAATGCTGCATCTTATGAAAGAGCGAGGGGTGGATGAGGAGCACATATCTTTGATGCGCCACTGCGGCATCGACCTCGATTCGTGGCTTCAAGGCTTTACCGATACCGCTGAGGCTGTCCGCGAGACTGTTGATCTTGTGGCCAATCATCCTCTTATGCCTAAAGATATACGCGTGGCCGGCTATATCATGGACTCTCACACCGGAGAGCTGACGAGTCTCTGAACGGGGCGTTATTTGACCGCTATGCCGAGACGTTCGATGCCACGCAGGGTGTCGAGGCGCATTATGTGTCGCACACTCACGGGGCGTGTCAGATCTATGTCGGTGTAAGGAGAGAGGGTCACCTCCATCTGGTAAGATGCCCCAAACCCTTTTCCAAGCCAGCGGCCATAAACATCGGCTAATGTCAGGTTTACAGTGTCGCGATATGAGTGGCCATTGCCTGGATAGGTCACCTCAAGCCATAGATTGGAGTATGGATATGATGACGAGTGGACCACTCCGAGTGTGAGCCGTCTGTTTACGAGTGAGTCATTGTCAATCAGCGTAGTGTCAGCCGGTATAAGGCGCAAGGTGTCGCCATAAGCCCAGCCGTCGACAGCCACCTCCGCCCAACGGCTGTAATCACGCTCCCCCCTGCCGCACGATGCGACAAGGAGGAGCGTGGTGATGGTAAATACTATAGTCAACAATCTCATCACTGTTGATGGTCTGTGTTGCGGAACGCTTTCGGCGTGCGATTAGGCTGCGGCTGTTCCTGTTTGTGGTGCTGCTCTTTTGGCGGCTTCTGATTCTTTGGTTTAGGCGGCTTCTGTTTGGGTGCTTGTTGCTGCTGCCCTTGCTGTTGTTCCTGGGCTTGTGATTGCTGCCCCTGATTCTGAGCCTGCTTGCTTTTCTTCTTCTTTTTCTTCTTGGTCCGGTCAAAGCGGGTGAGGTCATCTTGCGAGGCGAGGTCGATTGGCTTGGCTTTTGCGGCTGCTGCAGCCTTCTCGTCTTCGTCGCGCATCAGTTTCTCAGGCTTTTCGCCGCGGCGGTTCATCTCAATCACTTCAAAAGCCCGGTCAGCGTCGATAGTCACCAAGTTGGCTGCTATCTGCTTGTCCGTAGAGTAGGTGATTTCCTTCTTGAAAATATCTGTCTTAAAATGGAAATACGTAGCATCTATGGTCTCAAGACGGATATTTCGTTCCGGGAGTTGACGGGCGCTCTCTACATAGGTGTCAACCTCGAAGTTGAGGCAACATTTCAACTTGGCACACTGCCCGGCAAGCTTCTGAGGGTTGAGTGATATATCCTGATAGCGGGCTGCGCTTGTGCCGACACTTACAAATGTTGTCATCCAGCTTGAGCAGCATAGCGGGCGTCCGCACGGGCCGATGCCTCCAATGCGTCCGGCTTCCTGGCGTGCGCCTATCTGTTTCATCTCTATGCGCACCTTAAACGTCTCGGCAAGCACCTTGATGAGTTGGCGGAAGTCCACGCGCTCATCGGCAATATAATAGAATATAGCCTTATTGCCATCCCCTTGATATTCCACATCGCCTATCTTCATATTCAGATTCAGGCTTTCAGCTATCTTTCGGGCGCGAATCATCGTGTCGTTCTCCCGGGCACGAGCCTCTTCAAATTTCTCAAGATCCGCAGGCTTGGCTTTGCGGAACACACGGCGTATTTCGGCATCGGGGCGGATGCCGGCACGCTTCATCTGGATAGCCACGAGCGGCCCTTTGAGGGTCACGCAGCCTATATCGTGTCCCGGTGAGGCTTCAACAGCCACCATATCGCCCTGCTCTATGTCAAGCCCCAGCGAATTGTGGTAAAACCCTTTGCGGGTGTTCTTGAACTGCACCTCAACGATGTCAAACGTCTGTCCCGGGGCTGTCGGGATATCTGCAAGCCAGTTGCAGCAATGGAGCTTGCCGCGCGGACAGTGTCGGTTTCTGTCTTCCATTGCGTTGTTGTTATTTCGCGTAGCTTACGGAGCGTGTTTCGCGGATGACGGTGATTTTCACCTGGCCGGGATAGGTCATCTCGTTCTGTATCCGACGAGCTATCTCCTCGGAGAGCTTTTCGGTCTCAACATCGTCAATCTTATCAGCGCCCACTATCACACGCAGTTCGCGACCTGCTTGGATGGCATAGGTCTTGACCACTCCGGGATAGGAAAGAGCAAGTTGTTCCAGATCGTTGAGACGCTTGATGTAAGCCTCTACAATCTCCCGACGGGCTCCCGGACGGGCTCCAGATATGGCATCGCACACTTGCACTATCGGGGCCAACAGCGATGTCTGCTCCACTTCGTCGTGGTGAGCACCGATGGCATTGCATATCTCAGGCTTCTCCTTATATTTCTCGGCCAATTTCATACCGAGCATAGCGTGGGGCAGTTCGGGCTCCTCGTCGGGCACCTTGCCTATATCGTGAAGCAGGCCGGCGCGGCGTGCTTTCTTGGGGTTTAGTCCCAGCTCTGAGGCCATTATGGCGCAGAGGTTGGCAGTCTCGCGCGAGTGCTGCAGCAGATTCTGACCATAGCTCGAGCGGTATTTCATTTTGCCTACCAAGCGGATTAAGTCGGGGTGCAGACCGTGAATACCTAAGTCGATAGCCGTGCGTTTGCCGGTCTCGATGATTTCCTCTTCAATCTGTTTGCGCACCTTGGCCACCACCTCTTCGATGCGAGCGGGGTGGATGCGTCCGTCGGCCACGAGCTGATGCAGGGCCAGGCGGGCTATTTCGCGACGCACCGGATCAAAGCCGGAAAGCACGATAGCCTCAGGAGTGTCGTCGACTATGATTTCAATGCCTGTGGCGGCTTCGAGCGCGCGGATATTGCGACCTTCGCGGCCGATGATGCGACCCTTGATTTCGTCGGAATCTATGTGAAACACTGTGACGGAGTTCTCTATAGCGGTCTCCGTGGCAAGCCTTTGGATGCTCTGCACCACTATGCGTTTGGCTTCCTTGTTGGCAGTCATCTTGGCTTCGTCCATAATGTCGTGGATATATGCTGCTGCCGCTGTCTTAGCTTCATCGCGAAGACTCTCCACTAACTTCTCTTTCGCTTCCTCGCTGGATAGTCCGGAGATGTGTTCCAGTGTCTCGCGAGCAGAGCGTGTGAGCTTGTCAAGCTCTTCTGAACGAGATTCCAACACTTGCTCGCGGGCGTCAAGCTCGCGTGCTCTGGCGTCGTTTTCGTTGCGGTGGCGAGCGTTCTCGCTCTGCTGCTGATTGAGCTGATTGGAGCGTTGCTTAATCTTCTGCTCTTCGTTTTGCATCTTCTGCATGCGTTGGCGCACTTCTTTTTCAGCCTCTGTCTTGATGCGAAGCTCCTCTTTTTCGGCTTCGAGCAGACGATCTTTCTTTATAATCTCGGCTTCGCGGCGCGCTTCGTCTACTATGGTGCGTGCGGCCGATGTAGCCGTTGATTTCTGCCATACCAGCAGAACGGCGGCTCCAATGGCTATGCCCACGAGGGCTGCGGCTATAAGTATTATCGTGTTCATTGAAATAAGAGTGTTGAGTGTGGGTGAGGTGTTGGGGATTAATGGGATGAATATATAAAAAAACACAATGCCACCCCGGCGACGTCCGCCCTCTGAGCGGATGTGGACTCGGGATGCTCGTGCTTGAACTCGACCTGCGCAGTGTCTTCGCTCGGCAGGCGTCAGGGAGGAGTGGAGAGAGTTGTGGTCGTCGGTGTAGCGTCGGGTCAATCCTTCTGTGGCCGGATGTCGTCAAGCAGGAGAGAGTCAAACTCGCTCTCAAGTCCGGCAAGGGTTCGGTCGAGTTGCTGCGTGGCATCGAGGTTGCTATAATATAGCTGGGCAAACCTAAACGTTACCATCGCCATAATCTCAGTCGGCGACTTGTCGCTAAACTCTTCCATGGCCGACCAATTGCGCCAAAGTTCATTGATATTGGCCTCGGCTCGCCTCACTGTCTCTTCCTGTGAGTGCGGAATGCGCAGATAGATGCGAGGCTGATCGGCTATGCGGATTGATATGTTTATGATACGGTCAGTGTCCATTAGATGCTTAACCGTGCGATACACTTGTCGATTTCGCGCACTAAATCCGAAATGAATGCCCGGGTCTCCTCCACGTTGCCGTGGTCAGGCGAAAGCACTGATGCCACTTTTAGCCGTTCTATCTCGCGATCGCGCTGTGCTATCTGCTCACGGAGTGAACGTATTGTGGCTTCAAGGCCGTCTATTCGTTGATCGGCCTCTGTTTTTGATTGTTGCAGTGCCCGATATCGCTCAGTGAGCAGGCGTGCTTTTGCCTTGACGGTGTCGACGCGCTGATGGAGGTTCTCGGCCATTCTGATTCAAATTTCTACAAAGGTAATAAATTATCGCCGAAACGTTGCTAAGCCGATCTCTTTATTTTTGCTACTATTTGCTTGTTTAACTGATTTTAAATAAATTTAGCAATTATTTTACCACAACTTTGCGCGTATACCCCTCTGAGGAGACGAGATAAACGCCTGTGGGGAGGTCGAGGGTGAGGGTCTTGACTGTGAGGTTTCCGTAGTGCCATACGGCTCCGTTGGCGCTGCTTACCATTATTTCTACAGGCTGTTCTGAGAGATTTTCCACTATGAGGGCGCCGTTATGACTATAAGCGTCCCAGTTGTGATATGTCAACTCTGACAGAGCGCTCAGAGTGTAGTCGGTCATTTCGATGTCGTCGATAGAAATGCGTTTGCCTGACTGCCGCATTATGCGTATACGGGCAAGACCTTCGGTGTTGACAGCTGCCGAGCATTCTTGCCAGGCCTCCGAACCTATGGCAAATGTTTTGACTTTCTGCCAGCTAAGGCCTCCGTCTGTGCTCACTTCGAGGCTTAGAGAGCCCTCTTCGCCCGACCACGCTTTAGCGAAGAATGTTACAGTGCTGATGCCGTGCATGCGTGGCTCGGCCATTTCAATGCCGCTGGTGTCTTCGATTTTATTGGAGAGACGTGCTCCTTGTTTTCCGGAGTGGTGGTCGCGGTTGTCGGTGCCCACAAGGGAGTGGATAAAGTTCCATTCACAAGCGGAACCTTTATAGAGACCTCCGTTGTAGCTGCTGAGTGACGACGGGTTCTCAAATCCTTCATGAAAGGTGGGTGCGGCTGTGCATACGCCTTCTATGGTGATGTCGTCATATTCGTATGCACCTGCGGTGGCTGAGAGGGTGGTGGAGTAGGTGCCGGCGGTGTCGGAATACAATCGCATATAGAATCTCTCCTGTTCGTCGGCCAGCGGGAGGGTTGTGCTCCAACTTTGTTTGTTGGAGCTGAGTTGGAACGGGGCCGCAACTGAGAGTGTGATGGGGTCGGCAATATTGTCGGTGTCGATGATTATCTCTGCCGGTTCGGATGGTATCCCGGGCTCTGATGTGAAATATAGATCTCCATCAAAAAGGAATTGTATTGATGGTATTGGGGTGGCTGTGGTCACACTCACCTCATTGCTTGAGAGTCCGGTCGGGGAGGTGAGCTTATATATATAGGTGGTGCCCGGAGTGAGGTTGCGCACCGTAAACTGTTCGGTCGAGGCTGCCACTGCTTTGGGGTAGCTTTCAATAGAGGAGCCGTTTTGTGTGATATGCAGGGTGTAGTTGGTGCCCGCAGGGTCTACGTTTACCCATCGAGCCACGAATGATGTCTCGCTGATTTCTTGTGCCGGGAGGGCCGGGATGCCGCTGACGGCCTGTGCTGTTAGGCTGACAGTGGACTGAGCATTGCCTGAACGCAATGTGAGGGAGCCGGTGGCTGTTGATGCCGTGGAGCTGAGGTATGTCAAGGTTAGTGAGGCTCCGTCTGTTGAGTTGGCTTCAGCTGCCGGTATACTTGACCTTCCGGCTGAGAATCCACTGCCGCTTGTGGTGACTGTGACGGGCGATGTGAGGTTTTGCCCTTTGACTGTGATGTTGATGCTGCGACCGACGCCTATTCCGCAGAGTCCCAGGTCGATTGTCGAACCGTTGATTGGTGTGGCTATTATTGGGGTGGGGGTGTTGTTCTCGCTCCATCCGGTGGTGGTGTTGTTTCCCCAGATATGTTCGGCCATTTCGGGATGGTCGATAAACGGGTTGCGGTTGTGCTGATGTGCGTAGACAGCCTCGTTGCGGTTAATCTCTTTGGGGCTGACAGGGTCTTGGCGGTGCCATTTAAGCAGCAGATTGATGGTCCATTGTGTAAAGACCGGGTAGGAGTTGCCGGCGAGCATATCTGACTTCCAATCGGATATTTTATTGTTGTAGCAAGCTGCCATATAGAAATATGAGCGGGCAAAGTCTCCCTTATACTCGTCGTCAGGCTCAAAAACGGTGCCCGAGTAGCCGGCAAATGTGGATTTTCCTAAGCGTCCGAGAGCCTTTACGCCATTGTTGGAGGCCAGGGTGGTGCCTCCCGCGCATTCGCCGTAGGGGTAGTTGCTGCGCTGTCCGTTGACTTTGCCGTCGGTGGGATAGATGTGGAAGGCGTCGCTTTTCATCGGCGAACCTTCGTTAAACCAGCTTTGAGGCATAGAATGTTCACGGTTAATGCAATCGCCAACATTGGAATAATTGCCGCAATGTTGCTGTCCCACCACCCATTCTTTAGTGGAATACATATCCCAGACACGTCCGTTGGCGCGAACATCAGAGGTCGTATAGACATTCCATAGCCCGTCATACCCAACATTGGTGTGAGTGCTAATCTTATTGCACAGGGCGGATAGAAGTTCCGCACCCTTTTTACCCTCGCAGGTTGAATAATAACCTGCCGGCGCCTCCGCTCCGGCTGAGGTGGCTATGAGCAATCCGATGGCGGCTGATATAAATTGTGATATAAGATGTCTCATTGGGGTTTTGTTGATATTGGTTTCACAAACGAGCACAAAGGTAATGAAATCCTATATATAAATAGGTGTAGTATAAAGGAAATTTTTCCGAATTGGCGAGTTTATGATGGATTGATGAAGAATTGAGGCTTATTTTTGTAAAAAATGCCAAAAAAATTTGGTGGGATGAAAAAAAGTGTCTAACTTTGCATCGCTTTAAGCAAGTCAGGGCGCTTAGCTCAGCTGGTTCAGAGCGTCTGCCTTACAAGCAGAGGGTCGGGGGTTCGAATCCCTCAGCGCCCACAATCTATAGCCGATTCCAACTCATCAAGGGGATTCGGCTGTTTTTGTAAGTAGTTCACCACTTATCCTCCTATTGCCCGACCTGTTATGATTACCCAAGACCAACTCAAAGAGGCGGCCGAGCGCCGCGATTCCCTGAAACGCTACCTTGATGTGGATAACAAGATAATCCAAGTAGAGGAAGAGGAATTGCGCACCCACGTGCCTGACTTTTGGGAGCACCCTGAGGAGGCTCGTGTGCAGATGAAGAAAATTAAGGATCTTCAAGCGTGGATTGAAGGGTATCAGGATGTGGATAAGGCTGTCGGAGAAGTGGAACTGGCATTCGACTTCATCAAAGAGGGTCTCATCGAGGAGGATGAGCTCGATCGTCTCTATGCCGATGCTATGGCTAAAATTGAGAATCTCGAGCTGAAAAATATGCTCCGTCGTGAGGAGGATAAGATGGGGGTGGTTCTGAAAATCAACTCCGGCGCCGGTGGCACGGAGAGCCAGGATTGGGCGCAGATGCTGATGCGTATGTATTTGCGTTGGTGTGAAAGCCACGGTTACAAGACATCGATGGCCCATCTTATTGAGGGTGATGAGGCCGGCATAAAGTCCTGCACCATCAATGTGGAGGGCGACTTCGCTTACGGGTATTTAAAAAGTGAAAATGGAGTGCACCGCTTGGTGCGAGTCTCTCCCTACAATGCCCAGGGAAAACGTATGACGTCGTTTGCTTCGGTTTTCGTCACGCCGCTCGTCGATGATACAATTGAGGTGAAGGTTGACCCTGCGTTGCTCTCGTGGGATACATTCCGTTCGGGCGGTGCCGGCGGCCAGAATGTCAACAAGGTGGAGTCCGGTGTGCGTCTCCGTTACCAATTTACAGATCCTTATACCGGCGAACAGGAGGAGATTCTTATTGAAAATACTGAGACGCGCGACCAGCCTAAAAACAAGGAAAACGCTATGCGTCAACTCCGTTCGATTCTCTATGATAAGGAGTTGCAACACCGTATGCAGGAGCAGGCTAAAATTGAAGCCGGCAAGATGAAGATAGAGTGGGGGTCGCAGATTCGCAGCTATGTGTTTGACGACCGTCGTGTTAAGGATCACCGCACCAATCATCAGACTGCCGACGTTGGCGGAGTGATGGATGGCGATCTCGATCCTTTTATAAAAGCTTATCTGATGGAGTTTGCCGGCACCGAAGAGGCGTAGTCGGGCTCAAGCGCATTATCTGATTGATTTAAACCGTCACTGTAAGATTGTGTCTCGGAAAGAAGTCTTCAAAACTCCTCACATTTCTATCGACTTTATCTCTCCTGAAGAGAGTAGGGTGGTGCAGGATGGTCCGGTAGGGACTCTCCTGTTGAAGAATTTTCGTAAAATAAACCAAAAGGAAGTCTCACGACTGCTGAGTAGACTGACGGTCGATGAGCTGATAATTGATAGCTGGCAGGTCTCCCCGTCCGACGCTTGGTTTTCCGACGGCCTGTTTGAAGGGCTGCTCTCGCTCCCTCGGAGGATATTGTTTGTGGGCTGCGATGAAGAGCTCATAGAGTGGGTGGCAGGAAATC
>JAFLRW010000017.1:0-6546 GCA_022511285.1 Duncaniella sp. | reverse complement strand
TGTTGCTGTCGGTGAGCATCGTGCCGATGAGGTGGTGACGGCGGTTGCTATTGATGATGGCCGAAAGTTGGAATATCGTGAGGATTCGGCCTGTTGGTGGCTCAATGTCTGCTCGGTTTCCGGCGAATAGTAAAAATAAAAATGCGGAAGTGTTTGGTAATTAGCCGAATAATTTGTAATTTTGCAACGCTTTAAGGATTATTCCGGCGTCACGTCGCAGCTAACAATCTGATTGTCAGTTGCGTTGGGGCGGCGGGTGCGTGTCGGAAGACGTGTTTCTTTGAGGCCAAAAATAGAGAACAACATAATAATTACATAAAAGTCAAACAAAAGAAACTAAGATGCCTACTATTCAGCAATTAGTCAGAAAAGGTCGTGTAGCTCTTGAAGACAAGAGCAAGTCGCCCGCACTTGATTCGTGCCCCCAGCGTCGTGGCGTGTGCGTGCGTGTCTACACCACTACTCCCAAGAAGCCTAACTCAGCTATGCGTAAGGTGGCCCGTGTGCGCCTCACAAATGGCAAAGAGGTCA
Organism: Duncaniella sp.; assembly: GCA_022511285.1. Lineage (GTDB taxonomy): Bacteria > Bacteroidota > Bacteroidia > Bacteroidales > Muribaculaceae > Duncaniella. The sequence goes on along the minus strand of JAFLRW010000017.1, from coordinate 6,015 downwards.
ACAGCTACATCCCCGGCGAGGGTCACAACCTGCAGGAGCACTCAATCGTGCTTGTTCGCGGCGGTCGTGTGAAAGACCTCCCCGGTGTTCGTTATCACATTGTGCGCGGTACACTCGATACCTCGGGCGTGAAAGACCGCACACAGCGCCGCTCTAAATATGGCGCTAAGCGTCCCAAGGCTGCAAAGAAATAAGCCCGAAACGCTACCCTAATCACAAACGACGCTCCTTTTCTGAAAACAAGAAGCAATCAATCTTAAAAACCGAGTCATTAACCTCTCGTTTTTGATTTGATTGGAAGGCTAAATCAGGTTGAGTAAACGCTGCCCGGAGGGGCTGGCGTTGAAGAAGAAAGATGCAGCAACCAAGCAACCAAAAACAAAAACTTAAACAAAACAATGCGTAAAGCAAAGCCCAAAAAACGGGTGATTCTCCCCGATCCCGTGTTTAGCGATGTGAGAGTATCAAAGTTTGTCAATCATCTGATGTATGATGGCAAGAAGAATATCTCTTACGCTATCTTCTATTCAGCTCTCGAACTCGTCAAAGGCAAACTTCCCAACGAGGAGCAGACTGCTCTCGAAATCTGGAAGAAGGCTCTCGAGAATATCACACCTCAAGTCGAGGTGAAGTCGCGTCGCGTTGGCGGTGCCACCTTCCAGGTGCCCACTGAAATCCGTCCCGACCGCAAGGAATCAATATCGATGAAAAACCTCATCCTCTATGCCCGCAAGCGCGGCGGCAAGACTATGGCTGAGAAATTAGCCGCTGAGATTGTCGACGCTTTCAATGAGCAGGGCGGCGCATACAAGCGTAAAGAGGATATGCACAAGATGGCCGAGGCCAACAAGGCATTCGCGCACTATCGCTGGTAAGCCCCAACCGCATAGGTTTCCATATCCTTCAGCACGCTTCGGCGTGCTGAAGGTCTCTTAGGGAACCGTGTTAAGTTCTTCATTTGTTTTTTATCTGAAAGAAAGAGGATTCAGCTGTGTCTAGAACGCATTCACTGGAACATGTACGCAACATCGGCATCATGGCTCACATCGACGCCGGCAAGACGACGACCTCCGAGCGCATCCTGTACTACACCGGCCGCACCCACCGCATCGGCGAGGTGCACGAGGGCATGGCCACCATGGACTGGATGGAGCAGGAGCAGGAGCGCGGTATCACCATCACATCTGCCGCTACCACCACATTCTGGAACTATGACGGCGGTAAATTCAAGATTAATCTTATTGACACCCCGGGACACGTCGATTTCACCGTCGAGGTGGAGCGCTCTCTCCGTGTGCTCGACGGCGCTGTAGCTACTTTCTGCGCTGTTGGCGGTGTCGAGCCCCAGTCTGAGACTGTATGGCGTCAGGCTGACAAATATAATGTCCCCCGTATCGGTTACGTCAACAAGATGGACCGCTCGGGTGCCAACTTCTTCGAGGTTGTCCGTCAGCTCCGCGAGGTGCTTGGAGCTAATCCTTGCCCCATTCAAATTCCTATCGGTGCTGAAGAGACCTTTAAGGGTGTAGTTGACCTCATTACTATGAAGTCAATCTTCTGGCACGACGAGACTATGGGCGCTGACTACTCTGTAGAGGAAATTCCTGCAGGTCTCGTAGCCGAGGCTGAAGAGTATCGCGACAAGATGCTCGAGAAAATCGCCGAGTTTGACGATGCTCTGATGGAGAAGTATTTTGACGATCCCTCTACAATCACTCCCGAGGAGATTCGTCGCGCACTGCGCAACGCCACCCTCAAAATGGAGATTGTCCCCATGATTTGCGGATCTTCATTCAAAAACAAAGGTGTGCAGTGTCTCCTCGACGCCGTTTGTGCCTACCTTCCCAGCCCTGTTGACTCAGGCGCCGTTGAAGGCACCAATCCCGACGATCCCGATAAGGTGGAAGTGCGCGAGCCCTCACCCGAGTCGCCCATGTGTGCCCTTGCATTCAAGATTGCTACTGACCCCTATGTGGGCCGTCTCACATTCTTCCGTGTTTACTCCGGCGACGTTGTGGCCGGCTCTTATGTGCTCAATGCACGTTCAGGCAAGAAGGAGCGCGTGTCACGCCTCTTCCAGATGCACTCCAACAAGCAGAATGCCAAGGAGATGATTGGTTGCGGTGATATCGGTGCAGGCGTAGGCTTCAAGGATATTCGCACCGGTGACACCCTCTGCGATGAGAACAACCCAATTGTGCTCGAGGCTATGGAATTCCCCGATCCCGTTATCGGTATCGCTGTTGAACCTAAGACTCAAAAAGACCTTGATAAGCTTGGCGTTGGCCTTCAGAAGCTTGCTGAAGAGGACCCCACATTCCGCGTTGAGACAAACGAGGAGACCGGCCAGACCGTTATCTCCGGTATGGGCGAGCTTCACCTCGATATTATCATCGACCGTCTCCGCCGCGAGTTTAAGGTAGAGTGCAACCAGGGTCGTCCCCAGGTGACATACAAAGAATCCATCACACAGCCCGTTGAGCTTCGTGAAGTGTTCAAGAAGCAAACAGGTGGTCGCGGTAAGTTTGCCGACATCATCGTTCGCGTTGAGCCCGTCGACGAAGGCTTCGAAGGCAACCTCCAGTTTATCGACGAAGTCAAGGGCGGTAACATCCCCAAGGAGTTCATCCCCTCAATCCAAAAAGGATTCTCTACGGCTATGAAGAACGGCGTGCTCGCCGGATTCCCCGTTGAGCAGCTCAAAGTCACCGTTATTGACGGCTCGTTCCACCCCGTTGACTCCGACCAGCTCTCGTTTGAGCTCTGTGCAATTCAAGCCTTCAAAAAGGCATCCGAAAAGGCTGCTCCCGTGCTCCTCGAGCCTATTATGAAGATTGAGGTTGTCACCCCCGAAGAGTCTATGGGCGACGTAATCTCTGACCTCAACAAACGTCGCGGTCAGGTAGAAGGTATGGAGACTTCACGCTCAGGCGCTCGCGTCGTTAAGGCCAAAGCTCCCCTCGCCGAAATGTTCGGCTACGTAACTGCCCTCCGCACCATCACCTCTGGCCGTGCCACTTCGACCATGTCTTTCAGCCACTATGCTGAAGTCAGCAGCTCGATTGCAAAATCAGTCCTCACCGAGTGCCAGGGTCGTGTAGATCTCATCAAATAAAGAGACACTTTCATTCAACTAACAATATGGACCAAACAATCAGAATCAAACTCAAATCTTACGACTACAACCTTGTTGATAAGTCGGCTGAGAAGATTGTGAAGACTGTTAAAGCCACCGGTGCTGTGATTTCAGGCCCAATACCCCTGCCCACCCACCGTCGCATCTTCACTGTCAACCGCTCTACCTTCGTCAACAAGAAGTCTCGCGAACAGTTCCAGCTGTCCAGCTACAAGCGCCTTATTGACATCCACAACTCAACCGGCAAGACTGTCGACGCTCTTATGAAGCTCGAACTCCCCTCCGGTGTTGAGGTAGAAATCAAGGTCTGATATCCCGGTCGCGGATATTGAGTAGACATTCAATCAATTCAACAACACTCCATCAGTTCACATTTTCTAAATCAAAGAGAAATGCCAGGATTATTAGGAAAAAAAATCGGAATGACATCCGTTTTCAGTGCCGACGGCAAAAACGTGCCGTGCACTGTTATCGAAGTTGGCCCCTGCGTAGTTACTCAAGTGAAAACGGCTGATAAAGATGGCTATGATGCAGTGCAGCTTGGCTTCATCGAGAAGAAAGAAAAGCACACCACTGCGCCTATGGCAGGCCATTTCAAAAAAGCCGGAGTAGCTCCCCAGCGCCACTTGGCCGAGTTCAAAGGATTTGGCAACGAGGTGAAGGCAGGTGAGACTATCACCGTCGACCTCTTCAGCGAAGGCGACTTCGTCGACATTCAGGGTACCTCCAAGGGTAAAGGTTTCCAGGGCGTTGTTAAGCGCCACGGCTTTGGTGGTGTAGGCCAGTCAACTCACGGCCAGCACAACCGTCTCCGCGCCCCCGGTTCGGTAGGTGCTTGCTCCTATCCCGCCAAGGTGTTCAAAGGTATGCGAATGGCAGGCCAGATGGGCAACCAGAAGGTGACCATTCAGAACCTCCAGGTGATTCGCGTTATGCCCGAACACAATGTCCTCATCATCAAGGGTTCTATCCCCGGAAGCAAAGGTTCAATCGTTTTAATTGAAAAGTAAATGGAAGTCGCAATCTACAATATAAAAGGTGAAGACACTGGCCGCAAAGCCGTGCTCTCCGACGAGGTATTTGCCGCTGAAATAAGCGAGCACGCTGTCTACCTCGACGTCAAGCAGTATCTCGCCAACCAGCGCCAAGGCACTCACAAGGCCAAGGAGCGCTCTGAGGTTTCCGGTTCCACTCGCAAGCTCCACAAGCAGAAAGGTGGCGGCGGCAGCCGTATTGGCGACATCAACTCTCCTGTCCTCGTTGGTGGTGGTCGCGTGTTCGGTCCCCGTCCCCGTGACTATCGCTTCAAGTTGAATAAGAAAGTTAAACAGCTCGCTCGCCGTAGCGCTCTCACAGCCAAACTCCAGGATTCACAGATTATGGTAGTCGAGAATTTCAACCTTGACGCTCCTAAAACTAAAGATTTCTTAAATATTGTTAAGAATCTGAAAGTCGAAGGCAAAAAGGTACTCCTCGTTTTACCGTCTGAAAATAAAAACGTAACTTTGTCTGCCCGTAATATCCCCGGCGCAAAGACAATGGTTGCGTCGGAGATTAATACTTATGCTGTGATGACCTCGAACGCAATCCTCATCTCTGAGGGAGCTCTCGATGCCATCAATAATATTTAAGCCTAAACGAGAAAACAAGAAGTAAAAATGGAAATCTCTATCAAACCCATCGTGACCGAGAAGGCTTCTCGCCTCACCGAGACCGCCAATCGCTACACCTTCGCCGTTTCTCCTCAGGCTAATAAGTATGAGATCAAGAGCCTCGTAGAAAAACTCTACGGCGTTAAGGTCACCCGTGTCAACACTATGAACATGCGTTCAAAGAACAAGTCGCGCTGGACTAAAAGCGGACTCCTCCGTGGCAAAACTGCCGCTTGGAAGAAAGCTATCGTCGACGTGCTCGACGGCCAGACCATCGACTTTTATAGCAACATTTAATAAGAAATGGCAGTAAGAAAATTCAAGCCCACCACCCCGGGCCAGAGACACAAAGTAATCGGTGTATTCAAAGGTATAATCACTGCTACAACACCGGAGAAATCTCTTACAGTCGGCAAAAAGTCCTCAGGAGGCCGCAACTCCGAGGGACACCTCACCACCCGCTACCTTGGTGGTGGCCACAAACGCAAATATCGCGTTATTGACTTTAAGAGAACCAAAGACGGTATTCCCGCCACCGTCAAGACAATCGAGTACGATCCTAACCGCTCGGCTCGAATCGCCCTCCTCTTCTATAAGGATGGCGCTAAGGCATACATTATCGCACCCAACGGACTCAAAGTAGGCGACGTCCTTATGTCCGGTCCTGAAGCACAGCCTGAGGTTGGCAACTGCCTTCCCCTCGCTAACATCCCCGTCGGTACACTCGTCCACAACATCGAGCTTCGTCCCGGCCAGGGAGCTTTTATGGCCCGCTCTGCAGGCACCTTCGCTCAGCTCATCTCGCGTGAGGGCACCTATGCCATTGTCAAATTACCCTCCGGTGAGACACGCAAGATTCTCGCCGCTTGTCGCGCCACTGTCGGCGTTGTGGGCAACTCCGAGCACTCCCTCGAACGCTCCGGCAAAGCCGGCCGCTCGCGCTGGCTCGGCCGTCGTCCCCGCAACCGCGGCGTTGTTATGAACCCTGTCGATCACCCAATGGGTGGTGGCGAAGGCCGCGCTTCTGGTGGTCATCCCCGCTCACGCAAGGGTCTCTACTCGAAGGGTCTCAAGACTCGTGCTCCCAAAAAGCACTCGTCAAAGTATATCATCGAGAGAAGGAAAAAGTAATCTGACACCAAATCAACGCATACTTTATGAGTCGTTCATTGAAAAAAGGCCCGTTGATCAGCGTCAAGCTCGAGAAAAAGGTGGCTGCTATGGAAG
>JAFLRW010000169.1:3372-3644 GCA_022511285.1 Duncaniella sp. | reverse complement strand
CAAGAGGCCGAACTTCTTTTTCATCCCTTCGGCGTCGATTTCAAGGCGGTTCATTCCGGGGATTGCGTCAAGGGCTTTGTTGATGGCCCACGCAAAGGGTACAAAACCGGCACAGAACGGCTGGGGGATTGAGATGCCGTCCATATCCTTGTAGAACGACTGGAATTTCTTGGCTGTCATATCTGCAATAATCAGAGTCAAGATGTAGCAGATGATTGCTGCAAAGAAGCCCCAGGCCAACGACTCGGAGGCAAAGTAGACAACGGCACCGA
>JAFLRW010000169.1:0-3349 GCA_022511285.1 Duncaniella sp. | reverse complement strand
CGGTGCGGGTGGTCTTGCTGATGAGCATCAGCAGGTTGACTCCGAGACACACAGGGATGATAAACGCTCCGACGGCTGTATTGTAGGCCACAGAGGCGGCTGCGGGCCATCCCATATCGAAAACTTTGAGCTGGAGGTCATAAATATCGACCACCTCTTTCAACGCCGGACCTAAGGCCGATGTGAGCAGAGCGGTGACAATCGAAAGACCGATGAAACCGACACCAACTTTGAGACCCGATTTGAGCGACTCGCTAAACTTGATGCCTATGCAGACGCCGAGCACTGTGAAGATGACCGGCATCATCACAGCGGCGCCGAGACCTATGATGTAGGAGAATACTTGTTCCACGGGACGGGATTATTTAGGCTGTTTGCCGATGTAAGCAAGGATGCCACCGTCGACGTAGAGGATATGTCCGTTGACGAAGTTTGAGGCATCCGAAGCGAGGAATACGGCCGGGCCCATAAGGTCCTCAGGTGTGCCCCAGCGTGCCGCGGGAGTCTTTGAGATGATGAAGGAATCGAAGGGGTGACGGCTGCCGTCGGGCTGAATCTCGCGCAGAGGAGCGGTCTGATCGGTGGCAATGTAGCCCGGGCCGATGCCGTTACACTGGATGTTGTGCTCGCCATATTCAGAGCAGATATTCTTGGTGAGCATCTTCAAGCCACCCTTGGCAGCAGCATAGGCGCTGACGGTCTCGCGGCCAAGCTCGCTCATCATAGAGCAGATGTTGATAATCTTGCCGTGTCCCTTCTTAATCATTCCGGGAATAACGGCCTTGGCGCAGATATATGGGGCTATGAGGTCAACATCGACCACGCGGCGGAAGTCTGCCACATCCATATTCTCCATAGGGATGCGCTTGATGATGCCGGCGTTGTTGACAAGGATATCCACGCCGCCATAGTTCTTCTCGATATCGGCGAGCATCACTTTTACGGCCTCTTCGTCGGTGACGTCGCAGAGGTAGCCTTTAGCCTCGATGCCAAGCTCCTTGTAGGCCTTGAGTCCGCGGTCCACGGTCTCCTGACGCGAGCAGTTGAACACAATCTTTGCGCCGGCTTCTGCAAAAGCCTGAGCGATGGCGAGACCAATGCCGTAAGCAGCACCGGTGACAAGGGCAACTTTGCCTTCGAGTGAGAAATTTACCATAGTTATAATGAGTAATGATATTTAGTTTTAAGGTGTAGGGATAGATTTACGGCAAAATTACTCAATTTAACAATATTAATCAAGTCAACCGCCAAAATTCTTTTCAAAAAAATATTAGCTGCGGGCCTTTGTTGATGTCGGCTGCGTGCAACAGACCATAAAAAGGGCTGCCGATATTTCTATGCGGCAGCCCTGGAGGTGAGGGTAAATTCAGATTATTTTACAAGAAGCTTTGCCACCTTGTTTCCGGCAGATACGATGTAGACACCGGGTGCGAGGGGTACATTTACCACCGGCTGAGCCTCACGTTTGAAGATGGTGCGGCCATCAATGGCGGTGATGATCACATATCCCTCTGTGAGACCTTTGACGGTCACCACGCCGCCGGTGGCACTTATGGTGACATTGTCGTTGTCGGTGAGGTCTTTCAGGCTCGAATCAACTTCGGGAATAGCTGTATTTGAAGCGCCTGACTCGCCTGTGGTATAGACTGTGGTGACAAAATACTCGGCAGTGTCTGAGCCGGCAGTGTCGCTGTAAGTGGTTGCAGTCACAGGCTTGGCAGTAATCTTCACGCCATTTCTGTACACATTGTAGCCGCTTATTACGAGCTCCTCCGGGGTGCCTTCTGAGGGGATGAAGGTGACGTCGTCAACAAAGACGAAGAATCTGTCGATTGAGCGGCTGCGGATTGCTGCATATTTGGTGCCTTCGGGGAGTTTGACACGAATCTGAGTCCAGGCCACCGGGAGGTTGTTGAAAGTGTAAAGCGACACGAAGTCGTCAACGTTTGTAGTGTTGCTTGATGCAAGCACTTCGATGGTTTCGGGGAACTCCTTCTTGAAACTTTTAGCATAGAAAGAAAGCACCTGTGAGACAGTGGAGAGCCGCGGGGTGATTGCCCAGTCGTCGCTCTGCACAAAAGTATTGCCCTTAACTACATATTCTGATGCGAGGAATTTCTCTCCGGAATGAGCTGCCCACTCGCCTACGGCATTGGTGGGGAAACCGTTCCAACTATGGTCTGCCACAAACCAGCTTTGCAGGCCTGTGCAGGGGAAACCGGGCGTTTCAATGCCACCCACGGGCGTATTGTCCTTGTCATAGAATTTCCAGCCCTCTACAATGCTGTTCCAGCTGGTGGCGCTCTCGAAGGTCTCGGTGTAAGCGGCCGGGAGTGCGGAGTCAAGGTCGGGCTCGCTCCATGTGAGCTCTACGGCTGTGGAACGGCTGATGGCTTTGAGGTCTGTGACCACAGGAGTCTTGGGGGTGTTGATGCCTACCTCCACCACTTCGGAGATGTTGTCAGTCTCCACCATATCCTCGGTGGAGACTATTCTTGCCGAGAGATAGGCATATTCGCCGTCGGTGATTCCTAATGTCACCTCAAATGTAGAGGTGCGCGTAGCATCAGGCTCAAGTGACGAGGGAGTCACGGTGGCTATCACGTTTTCGCCATTAAGAAGCTCAACGGAATATGCGCTCATGCTCTTATCTCCGCTATTAGTCACGTTAACTTCCACTTCAAACGGCTTGTTGACCTCGGCTACTGTCGGGGCAGAAATCTTGGTGATAGAGAGGTTTTTCTCAGCGTGTGTGGCCACCCGGAGATTGTCGAGAGTATAGAATATCATCTCGGGAACAGAGGGTGTGATGCGGAACACTACGGTCTCTCCTTCAAAATCTGTCAGAGGCACTACTACCTTGTTCCACTGTCCTACCGGACCGGTCTGAGCCACAACGTTGCTCTGCACGGCTACGAAGCCTTTTCCGTCGTTTTTGTCAACTTCGAGTGTGAGAGTATTGTTGTATAAACCATTATAATTGAACGTATAATATGAGAAAGCCGGGCTGGCTATGGTTGAGAGGTCAATCTTGCCGCTGACGAGCGATGTGAGCGAACCGCCGTCAACCTCGAAGTAAGCAAATCCGTGGTCGTCATCCTGAGGCTGGAGGTTGAAGTCAGACATACTTGCGATAAACTGCCATCTTTCACTTCCTTTGATATAATTGTAGCCCCAGATTGATGATACGTTTTCATTGGCAAATGATTCTTTCCAAGGCGCGGTGTAGGGCTTTCCGGCGGGCTTGTATTGCGTAGCGGTCATATTCTCAGACTCACCGCCTTCGGTGACGGCATATACGCCAAACTGCACGAATGCCTGAGTGTCGCCGTCGACGGCCTGAATAGTC
>JAFLRW010000168.1:3154-3727 GCA_022511285.1 Duncaniella sp. | reverse complement strand
AACGCTATCTCAATATGTCATGCTCGCCCTTATGGGTCTGCGGAAGCAAAGTTAACGATTTTCTTTGAAAGTACGCTAAAGAATGTAAAAAAAATCAGTAATCTATTAGGAATCCTTAAATCAGTCGGGGTATCTTGCCTTGATATCAAGCTGAATTTTGATGCGGTTGCACCGGGAGGAGGGGTGATTGCGATTGATTCGAGAAAATTGAGTAACTTTGGGGCTCGGAAATTTTTAATACTAATTACTACCGATGATAGAGTATAGCCGGTTTACGCTTGAAAATGGGCTTCGAGTGGTTCATAATTATGATCCATCGACAGCTATGGTGGCTGTCCATACGGTTTATGACACAGGGTCGCGCGACGAGAATCCTGAACTCACCGGGCTTGCCCATCTGTTTGAGCATCTGATGTTTGGCGGGTCTATCCATGTCCCCGACTTTGACGATGAGGTCGGGATGGCCGGAGGGGTGAACAATGCCTCGACAAGCAATGATTTCACTCAATTTTATGACATAGCTCCGGCTGTTAATTTCGAGACACTTCTCTGGGTGGAGTCAGACAGGATGCT
>JAFLRW010000168.1:0-3144 GCA_022511285.1 Duncaniella sp. | reverse complement strand
ACCGCCCCTACGGCAATCTGATGCATGAGCTACGGGCGCTGCTGTATCAGTCGCATCCATATCGCTATCCCACGATTGGCAAGGATATAAGCCATCTTGAGAAGGTGACGATGGATGATGTGAAACAGTTTTTCTATTCACATTACGCGCCGAACAACGCTGTGCTTGCCGTGAGCGGCAACATTACGGCCGAAGAGTGTCGGCGAGCCGTGGAGAAATGGTATGCCTCAATCCCGAGGCGAGAGATTGCTCCCCGCACTTGGACACCTGAGCCGGAGATAACCACTCCGAGGCGCAGTGTGGTCCGAGGCGCAGTGCCACAGGCTTTAGTGGTGATAGCTTATCCTATGGCGGGTTACGGCGGCGAGGGGTATGTTGAAGCAGACCTTCTGACCGACATTTTGGCCTCGGGACGGTCGTCACGGTATTACACACGGCTTATGGGGAGCAATCCCCTCATAGCGTCGGCAGATGCGTCAATCTCCGGGAGCGAAGAGGCGGGATTTCTGATGCTTAAAGCGAGACTCAATGAGGGGATGGAGGAGCACACGGCAGAGGTGGAGCGAGTGTTGGTCGCGACAGCTTCGGCATTGTGTGAAGAGGCATCAGATGGAGCTCCTGAGGGCGTCACAGAGGCCGAGGTGAGACGTGCGGTCAACCGCTATCTCTGCAACACTGAATTTGCCTCGATGAGTTTCGTGGGGCGAGCCGAAGCATTAGCAATGGCGGAGATTCACGGCGAGGATATCAACAGCATTGCCGACCGTTATCGCCGTGCCACGCCGGCATCAGTGGCGGCCGCCGCACGCGCAATTCTCAATCCCAACCGCGCCTGCACGTTGGTCTATCTTCCCGAGGAGTGAGGATTTGTGCCGGCCAGCAGTCGTTTCAGCAATCTGAGGGTCGCTGCCAGGTCGGGTTTATACTCAATGTTTTCGAGCACACTTTTCACCTCAATGAGAGCCTCGCCCACGGCACCCAGCACACTGAGATAAGGGAACGGCAAGAACCCTTGGCCGCCGCAGGCTTTAATCCCGAGCGCTGCCGCCACGAGCATGGCATCAACCCCCGTGAGGGCAAAAAGGGCACTATAATAAGAGGTGAGTTTATCGACTGTGCGCCTCAGGCCCGACGATGTGAGTTTTCGCTCCTCGCGGCGCGCACGTCGGATGCCGGCAAAAAGGTCGATAAGCACTGAGGTTAATACCCCCGTATAGCATACGGCAAGTAAAATCAAACAGGTGATGATGGGATGTGACATAATGCAATAGGAATTTTCTTGCAAAATTACACATCGCACACACCCTAAAAGGTGCGATAATGCCGATTATGTCAACCGGCTTTTAATTCCGACAGAGGCTATTTGAACAGTCGGTCATACTTGTCGAGGAGCTGTTTGAAGCGAGGGTCGGAGCGGAGAGGCGCGCAATTAATGTTGGCGTCGGAGGCATGTGTCCAGTTGTGATAGTCGGCATAACCTTTTTCCAATGAGGCCTCCATATATCTGAATGCACGGTCGAGCATAGCACACTGAGCATAGTAGCAAGCGGCATAGTAGGCCACCTCGCCGTCGTAATCGTTGGCCGTTTCGAGCACTTTATTCATCCAGGCATCGGCCGGTTCGCGACGGTCGAGGGCCAGGAGCGCAAATCCGCGCAGGGAGCGCACATTGTCAAAGTCGTAGTCCATATCAAGCACACGCTCATAGGCGGCAGAAGCGTTAGCGGGCTGCTTACGATAGTCGGCCAACACCCATCCTCGGAGCAGGCCGATATAAGCATCCTCGGGAGCCACCATAGCAGCCTCGCTGAGAGCCACCCCGGCGTCGGCGCTTTGACCGAGCGGGAGCAGCGCGAGAGCCTTGCACACGAGGGCATCAGTCATTTCCGGCTCCTTTTCGAGGGCACGTTCGGCAGCCTCGAGGGCACCGGAATAGTCGGCAGTGGCGCGGAGCATGCGCGACTTGAGCATATAATAAAAAGCGTTGTTCTCGGTGGCCGAGATGGCATAATCTACGTTCAGGAGGGCTATGTCGTAGCGCCCGAGAGCGTAGTAACACTCACTGAGAGCAGCGTTTATCCCGGGATAAGAGTCGAGCCCCTCATTGATGATGCGGTCATAGTCAGCAATAGCGGCAAGATAGTTGCAATGCCCCTGGGCTATCATAGCGCGGATGAAATAGAACATCCCGTTTTTTGGCGCTTTGGCTATTGCGGCCGATAGACCGGCAATCACACTGGGATAATCCTGCCGGGAGAGCTGCACCAACTCAGCGAGTGCACGCGGAGTGTGTTCGGGGTCGAGGGATATTGCCGTGATATAGTCGTCGACAGCACCGGAGCGGTCGCCCATCATAGAGCGAACAGAGGCCCGACGAATGTAAATACGGGCATCGCCGGGAGCCACCGCCACTGCGTGGTCAGCCATTTCAGCCGCTATGCCGAGATTATTTTCCTTTACGGCCACACGCGCCAGCCCCAGCATAGCCTCCTGGCTACGGGAGTTGAGGCGGAGCATACGGTTGAAGTCGGCCTTAGCCTCGGAGTAGCGTCCCAATTCATATAAGGCAGTGCCCCGCTCGTAGAGGAGTGAATAGTTTGCCGGCTCAGCCCCGAGGAGCTCGTTAAGGTCGGAGAGCGCTTGGTCATACTTCTGCATGGCCATCAGCACGTTGGCACGAATACCAATGGCCTGCGAGCGCTCGTCGGCCTGCTCGGGAAGGAAATATTTGAGCGCTGTATTCAGATCGTCGAGGGCGCGGACATAGTCATTATTCTTGTAATAGAGCGAGGCCCGGCGAAAGAGGGTCTCGGGGTCGCGGGGATCCTCGTCGAGCAGCTGGCTATAGGCCTTGAGGAGCGCTTCAGACATTGGGTCGGTATAGCTCTGTGCCATCGCCGAGGGGAGAAAGCAGATGGCTGTGAGCATTGAGATGGCTAAATAGCGAAGTGTCATTGTCGGTATCTATGTGTAGATTCAATTTATTTACTATCGGCAAAGTTACGCAAAAAAAGGATTATTTGCTAACTTTGCATTTCAAAATCCAATGAAACGTTTGAATAAGCTCAGAAAAATAATGAAACTGCACAAGATTTTCAGCCTTGGCGCCATTGCCTTAACACTCGCGATGTTCAGCGCCTGTTC
>JAFLRW010000167.1 GCA_022511285.1 Duncaniella sp. | reverse complement strand
GATGTAACTCCATTTGTCCCAAACTATTTCAAATCTGTAGCTGCCTGGTGGGTAATGCATACTATAAACGAGGTATATGGAAAGAATCAGAAACCTATTACCCTATTGAGTAAAAATGACTACATGGTATATACCGGAACTCAAACACCAGTTCAATCTGCAGCAATGTTTGACAATAATAAGATATTTCGTGGAGACCAATACTTATGGGTAGATAAATCAGTTTTCAATTCATTTGATTTAATTCATCTGAAAGTTGAGCCAAAGGAGTTTTCTGGAATAAAGAGTAAGATTCTTGGACTTAAGAATAATCCTAATGATAGAAATACTGAAATAATAATTTCTATTGACTCTCCATCAATTAAAAGTAACGACGAATTACTCGGGTTTTACATTGGAAGTGCAGTTATAAAAAATATATCTTTAACGAAAAGAGAATGAAAGGAAACGCATCTCTGTAATCGTCTGAATCTGTGATGAAAGCATGTAAGAAGAAGTGTTGCACACTATCACCCGCGCCTTCTTGCCCTCTTCGCGACTCTGAAGTGATTCTAAATTTCTTCATAGTCTTGACATTCTAAGATTTTTTTTGTAATTTTGCAGCGCTGTTTGCGGTTAATGCCGCCGATGGCACTGCAAATCAAATTATTCATTCATCGGCTTAGTCCTCTTTGGGCTGTGCCTCAACTCAAATCTATTAAATCAAACAATGATCATCGTACAAGTTAAGGAAGGCGAGAACATCGAGAAGGCCCTCAAGAAATTCAAGCGTAAATTCGAAAGAACAGGTATTGTCCGCGAACTCCGCTCTCGTCAGGCCTTTGAGAAGCCCTCTGTCACTAACCGCAAGAAGATGATGAAGGCTGTATATGTGCAGCAGCTTCGTCTCAACGAGGAGTAATCCCCCCTTTTGACGGTTCGTCATCATCATCACAATTAACTAACCGAAAGGAGGTCTGTTAGACTCGGTAGTGACGTTGCGACACATGCTTGCCGCTTGCGCCCACCTTATATTGAAAACGACTCGATATTATTAAAATCCCTTGCGGTTATATCCCCTGAATAACCGAGGGTTATCACAACATCACCACATTGACGGTGGGCATCCCCAACCCTGGCAGGGGCGGAGGTCTCATCGTCAATGATTTGTTGTGCGTGTAGCTTATCCACAATAATCTAACTCATATATGAAGCATTTCCTCTCACTGTTTTTGTCCACATTATTGCTCGTTGCTGCGGCCGGATGCGGTCGAGAGAGTGATGCCGTGGCCGGCGAGGAGGGAATACGTTTAGAATATAGCGTTGACTCTACAGCTGCTATAACACCGCTATCAGTGGCTGTAGCCGACGGGCTGCTGCGACCGGAGCAGTCCATGAAGGCTCTTAGGGATATGACCCGCGATGGCAAGATAATACGCCGGGGATGGCCCGTGAGCTATGAGGCTGCCGAATGGGCAGCAGCCGCCTGGGAGGTCTACTGCGCCACTGGTTCTGATGATTGGCTACGTGAGGCCTATGCCGTGATAATAGCCACCCTACGTGCTGAAAAAAGTGTCAGTTTTACCGCCGACGGACTGCTGAAAGGCATTGACCGCCGCCTGGAGCCTATGTATCCGGCCTGGAGCTCCACATCAGAGCGCATTGAAAGCCTCTCTCTTTGGATTAATGCGTTCCACTATCGCTCGCTCGAGGTGGCCGCACTGATGGCCGACACTCTCGGCCGACCCGGAGCAAACAGCCTGAGGGAACAAGCCGCACAAGTGAGAGCCGCCATCAACAATCAATTTTGGATAGCACCGCAATCCCGCTATGCAGCATTTCTCTACTCTCCATACTACCCTATTCCTGCTCCCATCTCCGATATTGCAGCAGATGCCGTGTGTTCACTCACAGGAATTGCCACTCCCGAGATGACAGACGGAATGTTGCATTCAACACCTTGCCTTGAAGGCGGGTATCCCGACTTTTACCCACTAATCAGTGAACCATCTGCTGCAAATGCGACCACGGCTGCCTTAATCGGACTTGCCGCTGCCAAAGCGCGTAAATCAGCCCCTTTGACCAGCTGCATAAAGGGACTCGGACATTGCAATGAAGCCTCCGCATTGCTGCTGAAGGGGATTTACGGTTGGCATCTGACACCAGAAGGAATAGAAGTGGCACCATTCGTGCCTGAAAACGTTACTCCCATCTCTCATATAAACGGATTTCACTATCGGCGGGCGGTTATCGACATCTCCCTCCACGGCTCCGGCGACCGTATTGCGTCCTTCAAGATTGATTCCGTAGCGTGCAGGCCGTTCATTCCAGCCTCACTTGAAGGAAGGCACAAGGTGGAAATAGTAATGGCAAACAACACTCTGCAGCAATCGGATGTCAGCCGTCTCGGCATCGATGAGGCCGTGCGCATCCCGACTGCCCCGACCTCGGAATATAATGTATATATCAACGGCGTGTTCGACGGCCGCTCTCCTCAAGCCGCCACTCAACTTCCGGAGAAGGGGCTCGTCTATGACTTCTGCCCTCTGAACAGCGATGAGACAGAAGGATTCAGCGCCCTCCCGCTTATTAATCCGGAGTCATATATCTCAGTAACAGCATCCTCTATCACACCTCGCCGTCCCCCTCTCAACCTCATAAAAGACCGCGAGACCGCATCGCAATACATCGAATTGGCACCTCGCCACAACACACGACTAACCTTTTACGCCAATATCCACGAAGCCGGCGACTATGCCGTAAGGATAGTCTATAGCAATGGTTCGGAATCAGCAGCCTTGCGCACCCTCGGAGTGATGAATCAAGATGGTGTTGATATCCCCGTCGGAGTGCTCATCTGCGCTCCCGTGCGCAAAGCCGACTGGGTGACTACTGCCGAATCCACTAATGTCGCAGTGACTCTGACCGAAGGTCTTAACAGGCTCTCGCTCACCTATGTCAGCGGCACAATTCTTTTCAATCGAATAGACTTCTTCAAACTAAAATGAAAACCATCGGCATCCTTTCCGACACCCACTCCTGCTGGGACGACCGCTATTCGGAACATTTCAAAGAGTGTGATGAAATATGGCATGCCGGAGACATAGGCGACATCACAGTGTTAGAGCGCCTTCGCGCCATATCGCCCAAGGTGCGGGCCGTGTGTGGCAACGTTGACCACGGCGAGGTGCGCCGCGTCTGCCGCGAGGTTGAAATATTTGATATTGAGGGGGTGAGGGTATGGCTTAGTCACATCGCAGGCTATCCCGGGCGCTACTCACCCGGAGTGGCGAGGCTACTGCAGGAAAACAGAGTAGCCCTTATGGTATGCGGCCACTCACACATACTCAAAGTGATGCCCGACCCTCATCTGGGACTTCTACACATCAATCCCGGAGCAGCCGGATGGCACGGATGGCAGAAAGTGCGCACGTTGGTGAGAGCCACTATCGCCGACGGATGCATAAAAGGGGTGGATGTCATTGAACTTGGCACTCGCGCCCTGTGCTGAGCCTGTGGCGCAACAATGAGACAACGTGGTCACGCATCAGCGGCAACGGCAACACCCACGGTCGGGAATAGTCGGGATGAAACACTCCGAGCGTCATTGAACTGACCCGGATGTCATAATTCTTCTCAAGCAGATAGGCATATATATTGAGTTGCAATGCATAATGCCAATATGGGCAGTCGTGGACGCTGCTGATGGGATAGAAACCGGTATGACCGTAGGGTGAGGCACTGAGAGGATG
>JAFLRW010000166.1 GCA_022511285.1 Duncaniella sp. | reverse complement strand
AAAAGGGAAAGCTTATCCACCTCGCCGCTGATTTGCACCGCCAGCTCGCGCGTGGGCGCCAGGCAGAGCACCTGCACCTGGGGCAGGTCGGGATCAATTTTCTCCAGCGCCGGGATAGTGAAAGCCAGAGTCTTGCCGGAGCCGGTGGGAGCGAGGAGCACGAAAGTGCCCGTCAAAGGGATTGCAGCCATCTGTTGCTGCATTGGATTGAGTGCGGTCACCTGTGTGCGGCTGAATATGTTGGACAGTATCTCTTTCTGCTTCATAATGCTTTGGGCAAGTGTATTTTCATAATTCGTCAATCAATCCTCAGTTCATAGCGGGCCATCTGATTGTAGATGTCAAGAATCATTTTCCCATATCGCGGATTCATAGCCCAGCGCCCGGACAGCGCCTCCCACGACTCTGCCGAGCCGCGCTCCACATAGACAAATCGAGGGTCGAGCAACTCCTCCCCCTCGGGCAGGGAATCGGGCGTGGCATAGGCGTAGAGATGCTGAATCATAGCGGTGACTCCCTCTCGAACAGAGGCAAACTCACAACCGGTGTCGCCGGTGCGCCTCACGCCGAGTCCGCAGTAATTATGGGCCTCCGGGCGCACGGCGGTGCCATTGTCGAAGCGAAACCACCCCGTCTCCAAGATGGCCTGGCAGAGGGCTATATCACCGCGCACACCATACAGGCGCCCCACCTGATAGAACGCTTCGGCCACCTCATAACTAAAATCGGGATTGCGGTCAGAGACAAACATATACATCTGCTCAATATCCACCTCATGCTCTCCACAAATCGGAGTGTTGGCCCTCGCACCGACACACAATGCCGAGGCTAAAATGAATGAACAGATCTTTCGTATGACGGCCATAAGAGTTGATTTCAACTCGCAAGTTACTAAAAATATCACGCCCTCCCGCCCACATTAACACTAATTAACACGCCCACACAGCCTTTATTCCTATCTTTGCAATAGTATCAACCCCCCAACGGTCAGAAAGAACAGATGCATTATTTTATCTCGGCAGGAGAGGCGTCGGGCGACATCCACGCCGCCGGAGTCATCACAGAGTTGCGCCGCATAGATCCGGAGGCAAGGTTTACGTTTCTCGGGGGCGACGAGATGGCGCGCGCGGCAGGGACGCCGCCGCTAATCCACTACAGACAGATGGCCTATATGGGGTTCATAGATGTGGCGCGACATCTGCCCGAGGTGTTAGGCAATCTCTCCAAGGCCCGCCGCGCCATCGCCGCCGCGCGGCCCGACCGTCTGTTGCTGGTGGACTATCCGGGGTTTAACCTTCGCCTTGCCGAATATGCCCACAGCCTCGACATTCCGGTTGACTACTACATAGCGCCCAAGCTATGGGCGTGGAAAGAATATCGGCTCAAGAAGCTGCGCCGTGTCACTGACCGTGTGTTTTCCATTCTCCCCTTCGAGCCCGAATGGTTTGGCGAACGGGGACTGCCGGTGGACTATGTTGGCAATCCTTCGGTCGAGGAGGTCAACCGCGCCCTTGAGCATATGCCGCCGAGCGAGGAGTTTCGCCGCCTTCACCACCTTGACGGTCGTCCCATCTTAGCCCTCGTGCCGGGGAGCCGGCGCAGCGAGATTAAGGCTAATCTTCCGGTGATGGACACCGTGGCGCGCCTCCACCCCGAAATGCAGCCTGTGGTGGCAGGCGCTCCGGCCATGACACGCGATTTTTATGCCCGATTCACTTGTTTCCCCGTCATTGAGGACTCCACGCTCCGACTGATGGCACAGGCTCAAGCCGCTATGGTCACATCCGGGACGGCATCGCTTGAAGCAGCGTTAGCCGGGTGCCCGCAGGTGGTGTGCTATCGTGCCGTGGGGTGGAAATGGGCTGCCGACATCTTCACCCACATCCTCAAAATCCCCTACGTGTCGCTGCCCAATCTGATCTACGGCCCCATCGACCGACAGACACGCGCCAGGGTGAACAGCGAAGCACGTCTCACCGGTGTGCGCGGTTGCGTGGTGCCCGAGCTGCTTGTCAACAACTGCACTCCCGCCAAGGTCAACTCCCACCTCACACCCCTTCTCAGCGACTCCCCCGAGCGTGAAAAGCAGCTTTCGGGCTACGAGGTGATACGCCGCAAGCTCCTCACCGACACTCCGGCAGCCCGGAGGGTGGCCGAAATGGTGGCCGAGAAATAATTGCGGGCTCCCGATGAGGGAATCAGTCGATTGCCATGCTTTTTTTGCGAGGGCTTGTCACCTTTCGCTCAGTTGCGGCGTCTTATAAACGAGATGTCTCAAAAACCGATTGTGTCACCCTCCTAAATTTCAAATTATGTTAGTTTTCAAAATTCTTAATCAATTTGTCCTCCCGATTTTTCTTTGCTTCGTTCTTCCGGTGTCCATAGTGTATATCATCTATCTCTCCCAACGAATCAAAGACGACAACCGCACCCGCGTATTAATCAAAGCCATCGAGACAGGCCGTGATATTGACGCCGACCGACTGGCCGACGCCCTGCGCAAGCCCCAAAAGTCAGCCCGCGAGACTCTCAACCGTAGGCTCCTGTTTGGCTGCATCTTCTCGCTCATCGGCGTCACCTTGATGCTCAGCGGCTTGACATCATCCATAATAGGCGGTTCGATATTTGCTGACGACGCCGTGTGTGTCCCCCTATTTTTCGGCGGAATCTCACTTGCCATCGGTCTCAGTTTCCTTGTGGTTTACTTTGTGAGCCGTAAAGACTTGGATAAGGAGAAATAAATCCGACTCTCGATGACCCGCGAGCAATTCATATCACAAGTAGAGAGCATCCGGAGTGCGTTCAGGCGTTTTCTGGCCGCTCTCTGTTGCGGCCGGACGGAGCTCGCCGACGATATCGCCCAGGAGTCGTTTGTTAAAGCCTATCTCTCAATCGACACCCTCAGCAGTCCCGACAAGTTTGAGTCGTGGGTGTTTCGCATCGGCTACAACACATTCCTCTCACACAAACGCTCCGAAAGGCCCTACGCCACCTATTCTGAGGCAATCAACACCCCGGCGGCCGACCGTGCTGACGCTGCTTTTCAGTATGAAGATCTCTATGCCGCCCTCAACAGTCTCTCCGATAGGGAGCGCACCGCACTGCTCCTGTTTTATCTCGAAGACTATTCAATCAAAGACATTTCGGAGATTATCGAAGCTTCCGATGACGCCGTCAAGCAGCTCCTATCGCGCGGACGCCGCCACCTTCGCTCTCTTTTGGTATCTCCCACACCTCCCAACCCACTCTCTCACTGATGGATAACGACAACATAAAAGAGATATTCAACGCCTTTGAGCCAAACCTCGCTCCCTCCACCCGATTCATGTCGCGGTTGGAGCGGAATCTCGACTCCGTAGAGTATATCCGACGGCAGAATCTTGAGGCAAAAGCCAGGAGCAAGAGGGCTGTAGCCATAGCGGCAGCCGTGGGATTTGCCACCGGCGTCATCTTTTCTTTCGCTCTCCCCTATGTAGGCCACGCAGTCAGCAGTCTTGCGGCCTTGTGGCCCAAGATGAGGCCCTTAGGCTTCGTTGCCGGGAATTATCAGATCATAGCATGGATTATCACCGGCTGTGCCACGGTCTTCACCTCACTCAACGCTTACCATATTTCGCTCTCAATGCTTGGCCGGGCTAACAATCTTGAGCCGCGCCGCTGCTCCGACGAGTGAATCGGGCCGGGGCCGCAGATCAGTCTACACAGTAAGCGTCGAAGGGGTCATAGTCGTCATCATTATCGTAGCCGGGG
>JAFLRW010000165.1 GCA_022511285.1 Duncaniella sp. | reverse complement strand
GAAATGAATAAGGAGCAAATAAATGTAGAGGAGCATTTAGACTATTTGTTTTATCGGATGTATTCACTAATCTCTCTCCTTTTAACTGTGCTTTAACTTTTTATGTATCTCGGTAATTTGATAAATCAAGAAAAACTTCATAAAACTCACTCCATTTGCCATAAATGATATCGCTTCCTGCATCAAAGGCATGCAGAACGGTAAATCATGGGTAGCCCTCTTCAATAGTTTTGGTTCCCGTGACATATATGATTCTTTTGGATTGCCAGATATTGGCAAGCCTAATGGTCAACGTCCGTCTAAAACCGAATATATAGTTAAAAGATTAACAGAAGCCAATGGGACATATAATATGAAAGACATAATTGTAAAAATGAGGGAGGGTGTCTCAAAAATTGAAGTGAACCCTAAAGTTTATTGTCCAAACTTTAGGGTTCACTTCAATTTTTGAGACACCCTCCCTCTTTTTTTGTATGTGAAGGGGTGGGGATTAGAAGAGATAGGCTGCGGAGATGGTCCAGTAGCGGTTTTTGCCTTCGATTCCGGCGCTGCCGTTGAGAGGAGTGAAGGTGTTAATCATCTTTGTGAGACCTAAACCGTAGCGAGCGCTGATGTCGAGGTGGTTGACAATCTGAACACCAAGACCGAAGTTGAGAGCCCAGTCAACAGACTTGTTGCGGTAGATATCTTTGTAGTCGTCAACGAGCCCAGAAACGTCGGCAAAGTTCTTTTTGGATGTGAGGAATGAGACACTGGGGCCAACAAGAACGTAGGGCGTAACGAACTGACCGATGGCGGGGAGAGAGAAGTTGTAGCGGAGGTTGAGGGGGATTTCAACGTAGTCGCGGTCGTTTTTTGTGTGGTAGTTCGTTCTGAAGGAGGAATTGGCTGTTGCGGCGCACGTACATCACCGAGAGGTCGGCTCCGATGCCGATGACGGGGACACGGAACTCAGTCATTACACCAGCGGTCCAACCGGCACGGTTTTCGGTCTTGAACATATCGGAGTTGAAGTGGAGGTCGTTGACGGTGACGCCGACTTTGGGGCCGAATTTGAACAGTCCTCCGGCTTGAGCCGCAGAGGTGCCGCAAAGGATGGCAATCGCAGCAATGAGAATCTTGATTGTCTTCATAGTCAATTAAAATGTGATATTTTTTATTGTATAATTAAGATTTTTACGGTTTGGTTATTCTTGAAATTCAATGAGCGGAGCTTCTGCACCGACAACATCGCCGGGCTTGACGAGAATGCGTTTTATGACGGCATCTTTTTCGGCCTCGACGTCGTTTTCCATCTTCATAGCCTCGTAAGTGAGGAGGTGGTCGCCTTTCTTGACTTTCTGACCGTCGGAGACGAGGATGGATATTATTCTACCGCCCATCGGGGCTACGAAGCAGGGCCCGGTGACAGGCTCGGCAAGCTCCTCCGGCTTCTGCTCCACAGCGGGAGCGGGAGCGGATGCGGAGTATTGTTCGGCACGGCGTTTGCGCAGGAATGTAGTGGCTACGGCCGGGAGCAGTTCGAGCAGGAGCATTTCCTCATTGTTGGAAGCGAGGGGAATGCCGCCGAGTTCGTCGATGGCAGGATTGGCCGGTTTGGTGTATTTAGAGACGTCGTAGGGGCGCTCAGTGGGGTCGCCGGTGATTTTTGCACGGAACTCCGGGTCGATGGGAACAGGGGTCTTGCCATATTCGCCTTTGACGAGGGAGATAAACTGATTGTTTGTGGTGGAATAGTCGGGCTTTCCGTTTTTGCGGTCGAGGGCCACGAGGACGGCTTGAGAGCCGACAATCTGGCTTGTGGGAGTGACGAGCGGAATCAGCCCGGCATCGCGGCGCACCATAGGAATCAAGCGCATAGCGTCCTCAAGGAGGTCTTCGCTTTTGAGCTGACGGAGCTGTGCCACCATATTTGAATACATTCCGCCGGGCACCTCGGCCGTCTTGACAAGTTCATTGGGTTTTGGGAAGTTGAAGTAAGCTTCAATCTTGTGGCAGGAGTCGAGGAGGGCGTCCTCATCGCCGGCGAGGGCAAACTCGATGGCGCTGTCGAAGAGAGCTGCCACCTCGGCGGGGAGGGTGTCGGTGAGAGGATCGAATGGACGCGGGAGATTGTTGTGCTGGAGGTCAAATTCAGCGAGACCCTTCCTGGCCTCAAGGAGTTCGCGGCGAATCCGGCCGACGGCTTCCATGTTGACTTCAATGTCGACACCGAGGCGTTGGCAGAATATGTAGATGAGCTCAACGGCGGGAGCTGCCGAGCCCTCGGCAAACCACCAGATGTTGGTGTCGAGGATATCGACACCGTTGATAATAGCCATCAGTGATGAGGCGAGCCCATAGCCGGGAGTGCAGTGGGTGTGGAAGTCGACAGGCACCTTTACGGCAGCTTTGAGTGCCGAAATAATCGACGCGGCTCTCATCGGGCTGACGAGGCCGGCCATATCTTTGAGTGTGATAATCTTGGCGCCGAGGGCCTCCATCTCCTTAGCTTTTTCGACGAAATATTCGTCGGTAAAAATCTTCTTCGGCTCTGTCTCGGAGCTGCCGAACACAGATTTAAGTTTTCCGAAAAATCCGGATGCTTGTTTAGGTTCGGATTTCGGGTCGACAGTGTAGCAGACAGCGCCGTCGGCAATGCCGCCGAGGCGGTTGATGAGGCGAATGGACTCTCGGACGTTGTCGATATCGTTGAGAGCGTCGAAGATGCGCATAATGTTGAGACCATTGTCAATAGCCTCCTTGTAGAACCCTTCGAGAACCGAGTCGGGGTAGGGGACATAACCGAAGAGATTGCGTCCGCGCGAGAGAGCAGAGAGGAGCGCTTTGGGACGTTCGGCTTTGGACTCCATGGCCTTAGATGCGCTGCGCAGTCTATCCCAGGGAGATTCATCGAGATAGCGCATCACGGAGTCGGGTACGGCACCGCCCCACACTTCGAGTATGTGGAACCGTGCATCCTCATAGAGGGGGAGCAGTTTGTCGATAGTAGCCTGAGGCATACGTGTGGCAAACAGAGACTGTTGGCCGTCGCGCATAGTGAGGTCGCGCAGACGAAGGGCCGGACGTGAGATTTTCGCCATAATCGATGATGTTTTTCAGATGGTTAGACGTTACTAATCGCAAAGTTAGCAAATATTCTTGAATAAGAATGCTATCTGAGGAAATTATTATGTTGTTTCTCGCGGGCAATGGATGTCTGGTTGCCATGTCCGGGGAGAACAACAGTGTGTGGCGGTAGAGAAAGGAGTTGACGGCGAATGGATGAGATGAGCGTGTCGAAGTCGCCGCCCGGGAGGTCAGTGCGCCCGACAGAGCCTTCAAAGAGAGCATCGCCGGTGACTACAAAACCCGATTCGGGGCAATAGAAGGCGACAGAGCCCGGCGAGTGGCCCGGGACGGCTATTACCTTAATCGGCTCGTTGCCGAGGCAGATAGTGTCGCCGTCGCATAGCTCGATGTCAATCCCGTGGGCTTCAGTCTTGATGGGGAGGTGGAACCGCCGGGCCTGCTCGGGGAGCGTCAAGGCCAGAAACTCATCGGCCTTGCCGGCTCTGACCGGCACACCATAGCAATCGCGGATATGGGTGTTGCCAAAAATATGGTCAAGGTGGAGATGAGTGTTGAGCAGGAGAGTGACGCGCAGATTATTATCGGCAATAAACTTGTCGATAACCGTGCGCTCGCGGTCATCAATCATGCCGGGGTCAATCACGGCGGCCTCGAGTGTGTCCGGATTCCACATCACGTAGGTGTTGATGCCGAACA
>JAFLRW010000164.1 GCA_022511285.1 Duncaniella sp. | reverse complement strand
GATATAGCAATACCCCAGGCAAATATAGCCATAATGCGAGGCATACGCCATTTTGTGGTAGAGAATGTGCGCACTGCGCGTCGCTTTCTGAAGCGGTGTGACTCCTCAATAGTCATTGACGATCTAAGTTTTGTGACTTTAGATGAACATACTCCCATCGAAGAGGTGCCGCAGATGCTTGACCCCCTCAGAGCCGGACATCCGGTGGGTGTTATATCCGAAGCCGGATGCCCGGCCGTAGCTGACCCCGGTGCCGACCTTGTGGCAGTGGCGCAGGAGTGTGGATTGGCTGTAGTGCCGCTGGTGGGTCCGTCAAGCATAATTATGGCGTTGATGGCGTCAGGATTCAACGGGCAGTCATTTGCCTTTGCCGGATATCTGCCTTTTGATGCTAAGGCTCGCACTGCCACACTGCGCGAAATGGAACGGCTGATACGTCAACGCCGACAGACTCAAATCTTCATTGAGACACCGTATCGCAACAATCGGTTGATTTCAGAGTTGACAGCCACACTCCCCGGCGGATTGCGCCTCTGTGTGGCTTCTGATATCACAGGACCCACACAGAATATCGTGACCCGAAGGCTTTCTGATTGGGCGAAGGCAAAATATAATTTTGACAAAATACCATCTATATTTCTGCTGTATAGCTAAAAATATTCCTCCCCTCTGCGATGCGTAAAAAGAACTACAATCCCCCTTCCAGTATTCAGCCGGGTCTCTTTGACGGTCTCGAAGATTATTTCGATTCTGCCAAAGCAGCTTTTGAGTTTATCCCCCCGGCTAAGGTGAAGGAGCTCGCAGAGGCTCAGGCACGAGCAGGCAAGCCCTCCATTGATGAGATGCCGCCACTCTCGCAGGCTGATCGGATTTTCTTTATGAGTTTTGGAAGCGGCAGTTCGGGCAACTGCTCATACGTGGGTGATCGCCACTCAGGCTTTTTGATAGATGCCGGGGTGGATGCGACAAGAGTGATAAAGGACCTACGTGATAATGGCATTATGCCTGAACAGATAAAAGGGATTCTTCTCACTCACGATCATCACGATCATATCAGCCAGGCATATCCCTTGTTGCGGTTACATAGGCATTTGAAGCTCTATTGCACCCCTCGCACTTTCAACGGGCTGTTGCGCCGTCGCAACGTGTCGCGTCGAATAAAAGATTATCATACACCTATACATAAAGAGTTCCCGTTTAAGATAGGTAATTTCACGGTGACCCCATTTGAAGTGCTTCACGACGGGGCTGAAAGTGTCGGCTTTTTCATTGAACTTGGCACCGATACACTCGGCTTGGCTACCGACCTCGGATGCATTTCAGAGCGTGCTGACTTTTATCTGCGTCAATCGCGTAATCTTGTGATTGAAGCCAACTATGATCGCGAAAGTTTGGTCAACGGTAAGTATCCCGAACATCTTAAATCGAGAATTCTTGCCG
Organism: Duncaniella sp.; assembly: GCA_022511285.1. Classification (GTDB taxonomy): domain Bacteria; phylum Bacteroidota; class Bacteroidia; order Bacteroidales; family Muribaculaceae; genus Duncaniella. Next base: position 2,341 of record JAFLRW010000164.1, on the reverse strand, counting down.
CTAACGGCCATCTCGACAATAAAGTGGCTGCGCAGTTTGTGGCATCGTTCTACACACAGTCGCTACGCAATGTCTTTCTGTGTCATCTTTCAAATGATAATAATACGCCACAGTTGGCCCTCAAGGCCTTCCACGAGGCGTTTACACCGCTTGGCATCAGTGAGTTTGATAAAAATGTGATTCATCCCGACGAGATTCTTGACCCTCTTAAACCGCGTTTGGCAGTGATTCCGCTCCCTCGTTATGACCGAACGCCACTTTACACTCTGTAAAGCGTTGAGATGCCGCTATTTTTTGCTAACTTTGCACTCTGAAAATCGACAACGTATAAACCGAAAATTATCCAATAGATAACTATGCTCACAGCTAAAGAGATACGCGAGTCTTTCAAAGACTTTTTCCGCTCAAAGGGACATCATATTGTTCCCTCGGCTCCGATGGTCATCAAAGATGACCCAACTTTGATGTTTACCAATGCCGGAATGAACCAGTTTAAGGATATTATCCTTGGAAATAAGACGGCGAAATATCAGCGTGTGGCTGATTCTCAAAAGTGTCTGCGCGTTTCGGGCAAGCACAATGACCTTGAGGAGGTGGGTATGGACACATATCACCACACTATGTTTGAGATGCTCGGCAACTGGAGTTTTGGCGACTACTTTAAGCAGGAAGCCATCGATTGGGCTTGGGAGTATCTTGTGGATGTGCTTAAACTGGATCCGAAGCGCCTTTATGCCACTGTTTTTGAAGGTTCTCCCACAGAGGGCCTGACCCGCGATGATGAGGCCGCTGCCATCTGGGAAAAGCATCTGCCGGTGTCGCATATCATTAACGGCAACAAACATGATAATTTTTGGGAAATGGGCGATACAGGTCCTTGCGGACCTTGTTCGGAAATCCATATCGACCTCCGTTCCGACGAGGAACGCGCCCAGATAGATGGCGCTGAATTGGTCAACAAGGACAATCCGTTGGTTATAGAGATATGGAACCTTGTGTTTATGCAATATAACCGCAAGGCTGATGGTTCGCTCGAGCCTCTGCCCGCCAAGGTGATTGACACCGGTATGGGTTTTGAGCGTTTGTGTATGGCTCTTCAAGGGAAGAAATCGAATTACGACACAGATGTCTTCACACCACTGATTGATACTATCTCCCGTCTTTCCGGCAAGAAATACGGCATAGACAAGATGACGGATGTGGCTATGCGTGTAATTGCTGATCATGTCCGCACCATCTCGTTCTCTATTGCTGATTCGCAGCTCCCCGGCAATGCTAAAGCGGGATATGTGATACGCCGAATATTGCGCCGTGCTGTTCGTTATGCCTATACATTCCTGGAGGCAAAGGAGGCGTTTATGTATAAATTGGTCAATACTCTTGTCGACTCTATGGGCGAGGCTTATCCTGAGATTACTGCCCAACGCGAGCTGATAATGAAGGTCATCAAGGAGGAGGAGGATTCATTCCTGCGCACTCTCGATAAGGGTATGGCAATCCTTGATTCAGCTATCGAAGCATCTCGCAAAGGTGGCAAGACGGAGATTTCCGGTAAGGATGCGTTTGTGCTCTATGACACATACGGTTTCCCGCTCGATCTCACTGAACTTATACTCAAAGAGAAGGGTATGACACTCGATAAAGCGGAGTTTGACGCCGAAATGGAAGCCCAGAAGGCGCGTGCGCGCAATGCCGCCGCAGTCGAGGCTACTGACTGGGTGGAAGTTCGTGAGGGAGAAACCGAATTTGTGGGTTATGACAACACAGAAACACCAACACAGATTCTAAGTTATCGCCAAGTGAAGCAGAAAGGGAAAGAGTTCTATCAGATAGTGCTCTCCGTCACACCGTTCTATGCCGAGATGGGAGGTCAGACAGGCGATACAGGAAAGCTTGTCAATGGCGATGAAATTGTAGAGATCTATGATACAAAACGTGAAAATGGTCAGGCCGTACATTTAGCCAAACGCCTTCCCGCAGATGTGACGGCTACATTTACAGCCTCAATCGATGCGAAGGCCCGCCGCGCGGCAGAGTGTAATCACTCCGCCACCCACCTGTTGCATTTGGCTCTCCGTCAGGTGCTCGGCACCCATGTGGAACAGCGAGGCTCGTTTGTGTCGCCCAAGATGCTCCGCTTTGACTTCAGCCATTTCCAGAAGGTGACACCCGAGCAGCTTCGTGAGGTTGAGCATATAGCCAATGCAATGGTGCGCATGGCAATCCCTCTTGACGAGCACCGTGCGGTGCCTATTGATGAGGCGCGCGCCATGGGTGCGATGGCTCTGTTTGGCGAGAAATATGGTGAGGAAGTGCGTGTGATTCGCTATGGCGATTCAGT
>JAFLRW010000163.1 GCA_022511285.1 Duncaniella sp. | reverse complement strand
GGATGGCATCATCAGCTTTCAAACGCACTTACTGCACCGGATATAATCCAAGCGATGGGAGCGACACAGGGAGCGACGAAGCATTGGGAGAAAACTCAAGTGCCCCACTGTCGGCCGCTACTGACAACTCTCCAAGCTCACCTATAGAGAGACAACCTGACCGCGATAGCTGATGGAGGAAGGATGACACAGCTGCCTCCACTCTTGCATTGGCGGCATCAATGGAAATCCTCTCGCGACGCGCAATACTCCCGGCCAACAATCCATCATTTAACGTAAGGTCGGCATTAAACCCGAGCGAACGCGACGGAGGCATCATAACGTCAGCATCTGAATCAACACACGCCACATTCCTGTGGGCAAGGAAAGCCCCCAGACCGGGAACTATCACACAATCGTGTGACAGCAATAAGTATTCGATATGTAGAGCGAGGTCATTCACAATGCAAATTTACACAAAATCCAGCGCCCGGACAACAGGCAAGATGAATTTTAACAAATTAATCGTATATTTGCGGAGTGGAAGCAATCGTGGACACCTATGTATATGACAGCCCAGTCGGGAAGCTCACTCTTGAGTTTTCCGGGAGAGAGCTAATCGGCATAAGATTCGGCGGCAATCGGCTGAAGGAAATCAATCCCCCTGAATATATTCTGGATTGGATCACTTATCTTGATGAGTATTTTGCCGGCACACGACGGGAATTTATGACCCCGGCAGTAACCGGTGGCACTCCATTTCAACGGAGAGTGTGGCAAGCTCTAATGCAGATACCTTACGGGCAAACTGTCAGCTATTCGGAGCTGGCTGACAGAATTGGCTCGACTCGCGGATGTAGGGCCGTAGCGTCAGCTTGCCATCGTAATCCCTTGCCTATCGTAATCCCTTGCCACAGAGTGGTGGGTAAGAATGGATCATTGACCGGATATGCCGGGGGACTTAATATTAAAAAATTTCTACTTGACCTTGAAAACTTCATTAAGTAGTTTTTTGTCAAACAAATTTCTTGCTACGAGTTTATTTTCTAAATTTATTTTAGTAAGTTTGCATATCTCAGATAGTTCCCCTGAGGCCTCTCGCGACTCTTTTTTCCTTGACAGGCAATGCGAGAGCCGCTGTTAGAGAAAGAGCTTCCGAAATGAATCTCAGGCTTTTTTATAATAAAACAATAACCTTAACACGAGATATAAACCAATCACATGAAACAACAAACTTCTGTTCTTATAACTCTATTGATGCTTACGGTGGGCTATCAATACTCCGCTGCATCAGTTATGGAAAGAGAGGAGATTTTACCATTGACTAAAACACAATGGGGACAACAGGCTCCATTCTTCTATGATACCCCGACTACCAATGGGGAACATTGCAAAACGGGCTGTGTGGCAACGGCGATGTCGCAACTCATTTATTATCATCAATATCCCCATAAGGGCAAAGATGGGACCTATTCCTATATGACAGGAGCGCATGGCGACATTTCATTTAATTTTTCCGACAACACCTTTGACTACGAATTGATGAAAGCCATTTACGACAGAACGGAAACGGCAGAAGATGCCTCGGCCAAAGAGGTGTCGAAACTGATGTTCGCTGCCGGCGTCACTGTAAATATGAGCTATGGGTTGACGGAATCGGCAGGACAATTCGGAAGTGTTTCAAATTCTTTCAGAGAGTGGTTCCTCTATCCGGATGAAGGCATAAAGCAAGTGTCGCGCGACTATTTCACTCACGAAGAGTGGTCGGATCTTATATATGACGAACTGGCAAACAAGCGCCCCGTGATTTACATGGGAGGCAATGGGTCGTCAAGTCACGTTTTTTTGTGCGACGGATATAAGGACGGTGAGTTTCATATGAACTGGGGCTGGTATGGCGAATGCAACGGATATTTTTCTCTCATAGATCTTCAGACCTACGTCCCGAGTCAAGGAAAAGTGTGGTCGCTCAACTCCACCCAATCCATTGTGAGGGGGATACACGCTCCCGGAGCGGAAGTGCCGTCACCGCTTGTCACCGCCTTGAACTTCGACTGCTCCGACAACTCATTTATCCTTACATCGGCGTCAATAAGCGCCGCCAACAAAAGTGTTGTTTTAGGAGTGAAAGCAATTGACTCGGAGGGACACGAGCTGCTGATATGGGCTGATGAAGAAACCGAGTTGAAACGTTCGTCAAGCTCCGTCACATTTAACCTGAGTCAGCTGACTCTGCCTGATGGAGTTTACACCCTCCGACCTGTGCTAAAATTGCCCGACGATGACGCGGCCACTTTTTATAATGTATATTGCAATCTTAACAACAACCGCTATCTGACGGTGAAGATAGAAAATAATGCGATTGTCTCGGCCAAGGGGGGTACCGACGCGGAGGTCAACGTATCAATTTCTAATTTTAAGCCGAACTCACCACTGATTTATGGTGAGGTTCTTAATCGCAGCTTCACTGTGTTTGCAGAAAATACCGGGAATGTCAACATCACTCGTATCAAACAATGGTTCTATGAGCCGGGTACAGATATTCGGGTTGATGCTTATGAAAATTCTTATACTGTTTCACTGTCATCAGGTAGCGCACAAACCATCACCCTCGCGTTACCTTCAAATCTTCCGGCAGGACAATACGAAATGCAGTTAATCGACCCAAACAATAATTTGCTTGGCTCACGTATTCCAATCACATATTACAATAATGCCGATGCAATAACGATTGGCGATTCGCCTTTCCGTTTTCTTGCTCTTGACACTCCGTCGGTGAGCACGCTCGCTTCAGACAGCGAGAATTACGGCGAGGCGATAATGTTTAAGCCTTCTTCAACGAATTTTACCGCACCATCCGAATTTACAATCCCGGAGGTAGTGGAAATCAATGGCAAGACATACAACGTCACTGAAATCGGTCCGCAACTTGCTATGAATCACGCCGAAATCACTTCGCTCACCATCCCTTCGACTGTTAAGAATATTGCAAGCGGAGCATTTAACGGTTGTACTTCACTTAATAACATAACGACAAATGCTGCTATTCCACCGACATTGACATCTACCTCTTTCGCCTCCGCAATTAAACCGACCGCCAAAGTAACTGTTCCGAGCGGAGCTCTTACCGCTTATATGGAAGACGAGCAGTGGTCGCAATTCAGCAATCTTGTTGAAGGCGAGACCGAAGGTGAAGACGGTTTGAATATGTCTCCATTCAGTATTGTTAAGGGATGTACGAAAGATGTTTCCCTCTCTCTTATATCTTCCGCCACTTATTATGGCTTCCAATTTGAAATGGAATTGCCCGAAGGGCTGGCAATTATCGGAACAGACGGAGTTCAAGCTTCTCCGGCTACATCCGGTTTCTCCGTCAATTATAAAGAACTGTCTAATGGTAAATATATGATTGTGGTCTTTGACGTTGGAGGCAAATCAATCCCGACCGGGACCAATAATATTCTTGAAATCACTTTCCAGGCGTCCGAGACCTTTAACGGAGGTAAAATTAAAATCTCCAATGTGATTTTTTCCACAGATGGAGATAACGATTGTCACAAAGATGTTAATTTCTCTGATCTTGAGCTTGAAGTTACTCCTTCAAGCGATGTTAGTACCTCGATTGAGCAACTCGATGAAATCGTTGACAATGATCCTGTAACAATCTTCAATATTTCAGGTGTAAAGGTCGCAACCGCAAAATCTCTTACCGAGATTAATTTGGCGCCGGGCATTTACATAGTCAAGAAAGGGAATGAATATAACAAGATATCAATTCGATAATTACACAGCCATGAAACAGATATATAAATATTGATCATGAGGG
>JAFLRW010000162.1 GCA_022511285.1 Duncaniella sp. | reverse complement strand
CGGCCAGGGTGGGGAGCTCGGTGTAGAAGCGTTCGTTGAAGTCGAAGAATACGTCCCAATAATGGTCGCTCTCCACCCAGGCGCGTATGATGAGCGTGACGGCCGAGTCGTCGAGCGAGCCTACGGCTACAGTCGGTTCCGGATCGGCGAGAATGCGCGGATCGGCGGCAAACAGGGTGTCAATGACGGCGCGACGGACAGATTCGGGAGAGTCGCCATACGATATTCCCACATTCCATTCCACTCGCCGGGTGGTCTGAGTGGTGGAGTTGTTGATGGTGCCTGTTGAAAGTCCGCCGTTGGGTATGATGATGGTTTTATTGTCGCCGGTATTGATGACGGTGTTGAACATCTCTATTTTCTTTACCCACCCCGAATATCCCTGGGCTTCAATGAAATCGCCCACTTTGAACGGCTTGAGAAGCAGGATGAGGACTCCGCCGGCAAAATTTTGTAGTGTTCCGCTCAGTGCCATGCCGATAGCCACGCCGGCCGAAGCAAATATGGCAAGGAATGAGCTCGTCTCAATGCCAAGGATGCCGATGACGGTGACAAGCAGTATGAAGTAGAGCACTATCCGTATCAGCGATAGGATGAAGGTGGTAAGCGAGGGCTCTACCGCCCGACGCGCCAATAGTTTTTCTACTATCGAATAGATGCGCCCGATGACGAATCGTCCGATGTAGAAGATTAAAATCGCTACGGCAAGGGAGATGCAGAAGTGGATGAGTCGGCTGACGAGGGTCTGAAACAGCTCATCGAAGGTGAGATCTTTGAGCTGCTGCAGATTAATGAGTTGAGTAGAAGTCGTGTCCGGCTCCTGAGTGAGATCAGGCATAGTCAAATAGGGAGTCGAAATGATGGCGGATTAGTAGTGGAAGGTGCTGCCGCCGAGGAATTCGCGCAGCAGCGATGTCGGCGGAATGAATTGGGGCTCTATGGGAGGGAATATGCTCAGAAAACGGCGCAAACGGTGGGCCTGGGCATATTCTTGACACCCGCGAGGAACGGAGCGGAGCACACGCTCTGCCTCGTCGCGAATCACACTGAGTTCAAAGAGAAGCGAAGAGTTAAACATTGAATCGGCATTCTCCTGATACGGAAATATCCATTTCTCCTCGCCGCGGCGCACACTGGGCCAGCGACGGATGGTCGAGAGGGGAGAGGCTCCGCGATATTTGTAATCGCGTATGATTCTGCGTAGCAGGCGGGTTTCGGTAGTGGATATCCAGTTGTGATCATCGACTGTTATCGTGGTGAGTGCGGACACATAGATGCGATATTTCATCTTTTCGTCAAGCCGGGCGGTCAGCTCGGGGTTGAGGCCGTGAATCCCTTCGATGAGCAGGATGGATTCGTTGCCGAGACTTATCTTCTTTCCGCGAAATTCCCTCATGCCGGTCTCAAAATTGTAAGTGGGCATATCCACCTCTTCCCCCCGGGTGAGGCGCACTAAGTGGTCGTTGAATAGCGGGAGGTCGAGGGCGTAGAGGCTCTCGTAGTCAAACTCGCCATCGGCATCAAGAGGGGTGCGGTGACGGTCCACAAAATAGTCGTCGAGCGATATCACCACGGGGCGCACAAGGTTAGTGAGCAGTTCTATGGCCAGACGTTTGGTAAATGTGGTTTTGCCTGAGGATGAGGGACCGGCAATGAGCACCACCTTGGCCCCTCCGTCGCGAAACCGGGTCGTCACCTTGTCGGCAATCTCACGGATGTATTTGGCCGAGAGGGCTTCGGCCACGTTGACCATCAAGGCGCTTTCATTCGTGGCCACCATTTGTCTGACATCCGCCACTCCGTCAATCCCCACAATGGCATTGAAACGCTGATACTCCCTGAAGGCTCTGAAAAGTTTTGGTTGGGGGAGCGGATGGGTTGGCTCTGTCGGACAGGAAGGGTCGGGACCGAGGAGTAGGAAGCCATCCTCATAGGCTTTAAAGTCAAACACTCCAAGCATTCCTGTGTTGGGGACAAGTGGTGTCATGCAGGTGTCGTGAAGGCCATCGAGGGTGTAATAGACGGTATAGAGCTCGCCGAGACTCTCCAATAGTCGAGCTTTCTCTGTGAGCCCCTGGCGGCGGAACATCTCCACGACTTCTGCCGTGCCACGTTCCTCGCGCTCAATTGGAAGGTCGGCTTCAATGAGCCGGGCCATTTCGGCCTTGATTCTCTCGGCGGCGTCGGTGGTGAGGCCTTGATGGTCGATTGTGCAGTAATATCCGCGTGACACGGCATTGCGCATCCTCAGTCTCGCTCCGCTCCAAAGGTTGGTGACGGCACGATATAGCACCAGACAGAGCGACTTGACGTAACAACGCATCCCGGCTTCTGAATTGACTCCGAGAAATTCTACCTGCTTGGGGCCGTAGAGGGGAAACAGGAGACTTTCATACTTATTATTTACGCGCGCGCACACGGGAGTCATCGGGAGAGAACCGTCTAACTTTCCTAACAGCGACCCGACGATGTCGCCACCGCGAGCCTCTATGATTTCGCCTGTGTTGAGAATCTCAATTTGCATTATCTGAATGTAAAAATAGGTGGATGTAGTGCAAAAATAAGCAAATTATCCGTCATAGACAAATGAAAGAATCAGTTTCGTATACGACACCCACGCTTTTACGCGTTATAATAAAATATGAAACGAATTCTATATCCTATACTGGTAATTGTGTCATTGTTGACAGTGGGTTGTGGCGACAAGGCTGATGATCCTACACCGCCGGTTGAGCCTGATGTTGATCCGGTGTCGCGCACGGTGTTGGTCTATATGGTGGCCGACAATTCCCTTGGCAATGCTGCTTTTGATGTGGCAGACCTGCGTGAAATGATGACAGCCATAGGCGATGGCGCTCTTAACGGAGGACGCCTCCTGGCCTATTGGAACTGTGTGCAGACCGAAGGTGGCATCCCTCCGCGATTGTTTGAAGTGACAGCCGATGGAATCAAAGAGCTGAAGCGATATCCCGATGACACCTCAATATATTCGGTCGACCCCGAGAGAATCAGCGAGGTTATGACAGATTTTAAGTCGTATGCCCCGGCTGATGAGTATGGCATCATCTTTTGGAGTCACGCCAATGGGTGGCTCGGGGCGCCGTCTGATGCAGCCGGACCTAAATACAGGGCTTTTGGCGATGATCGCGGCTATCACATCACTCTCCCCTCGCTTGCCGGGGCTTTGGAGGGACAACAGTTTGCTTTTATCTACTTCGACTGCTGTCTGATGGGCAACATTGAGACTGTCTACGAGCTGCGTCGCTTTGCGCCTGTGATAGCCGCATCCCCGACAGAACTGGGTGTTGAGGGGATGCCTTATGATCAGACGCTCCGCTATTTCTTCCTCCCGGAGCCTGATGTCGTTGGGGCCGCACGTACCACATTTGAACGATATTCCTCCAATGGCATGGAGTGTCAGCTTGCCGTCTACTCTACAGCCGGGCTTGACCGTCTTGCAGAAGAGAGCCGGACGGTAATAAGTGCTGCGACCGATCCTTTTACGCCTGAAGTCAACTCTCTGCAACGCTATGTGAAGCCGCGCGACTATAACTCATCAGTCGATATGCGCGATTATTATGACCTGCTCGGTGCCACTGCTTCGTGGCACACGGCTTTCGACTCTGTGGTGCTCTGGAAGGCGGCCACTCGTCGTGCCATAGGCGATTTCACTGTCGACCCTGACGCTTTCTGCGGACTTGGTTCGCACGCTCCGCGCTCTGAGTCTGATCTCAATTATCGCGGATATGCTGACCTTGCTTGGTGTAAATATGTCTGGGGAAAATGACTGGAGCCCCCGAAAATGTTAAATAACTGTTAAAAGGCGTATAATATTTGCTGGGGAAGGTATAAAGGTCTACCTTTGCAAAGTTTTTCGGGTTAACCCCGGGGAATAGAG
>JAFLRW010000161.1 GCA_022511285.1 Duncaniella sp. | reverse complement strand
GTTTTTGGATGATTATAGAAGAGACCCAACAATAATGGCGATGATTTCGGCCTTAAAGTCAATTGCCAAAATTTTTGGAGAACAGACTAACTTCTATTTTGACTATCTACTGACAAATATTCACTTCTGGCATTTTAAGACCGATGTCACATCGCAAGGCGAGGAGCTCTACATCACTATGAATTCGCGAGGAGAGCAGCTCACAGACAATGAAATGCAGAAGGCCAGGACATTGCCAAGCGCTTCGCTCTTCGAGTATGGCAGAGAATGGGAGTCGTGGCAAACCTTCTTCTGGAGAAATAGAAAAAGAGGTAAGGCCAACAATCCGAATGCCGACAAGGGATTCAATAACTTCCTCGCTTGCATAGAGGGGTTGGAATGTTTTGCAGCCCGTCTACAAAAAGGGTCAAGCGTTCAGCTTCACACTATTAAGACATATATGGATGGGCTGATGTATATCTGCAGTCCTGAATTCCGTGATTTGGTGTTGAATGTTTACCAAGGTTTTTACACAGGATGGTTTGATAAATTCTTAACACTGCTGTGGTCCGAGCTAAACACCTATGATGGCAAATGGGATATCATTGACCCCCGAGGTGGCAATCAATCCCTGAGAAACGACTATAAAAATAAATCGATAGCAAGAAATAAATCTATGCTATTTTGGTCGTGGATGACATATTTCTACACGTGCGGCAAAGAGATTGATGCTCCACTCCTGATAAAGATTCTGCATTTCTATTACATCAGGTATCAATGTTTTAAAAGATCATCCACGTCAATAGATGCCGTAATACGAGTCTTTATTGATACTCAAGGAAAGATTCACACTCTTGCGGAAGCTTTTGACGATGACGAGGAAGACAATCTTAATAGCCGCATATTCAGCGAAGAGGAATTACTCCTGTCAGAGTTGTACTCCTCGGATGAAAGTTTAACCACTGAAATTGAATCGGCTATCTGGGAGTTGCAAGATCTCCCATACTATATTGATGGTAGGGGAGTGGGTGGAAACACTGTCTACGACTTCATCGCCGACCCTGAGATCATAGACAGAAACAATATCCTCGCATCTATTGAAACGCTGAAAAACAGGATGTTGAGCCTTATTGCCACTGATGTTGCCAAGACCTCACACATCAGTCTAAAACAGATCTTGCTATTCTATGTTGAAGATGGCAAAGCCTTCTGGAGCAAGCAAACTCCACCATATTATAGCAACTATGAGACGAGTCTTTGGAAAAGAATAGTCCGGAGCAAGCATTTTGTGGCTTTTTATAAGGAGTTTTTTGCTTCAGGTTTAACCATCCCGGAGTTTCTTGAAATGAAACGCACAGAATTCTTCAAGCAGGATAACAACCGGGTAATCAATAGAAATGAGAAGCAATGGAGCCATCGAAAGCTGGCTATCCTATACGATATTTTATCAGTCAATAATGGCATCTGGGACTCGGACCACGAGAACATAGTGTTATGGAGTAATGATGATGCCGATTGTAAGAATGAGATATTTTTGGGACAGGATACGCTATGGAAGGGATTCAGATACTATGATCAGAAATCGAAAATATCACTACGTCCCGACTGGCAAATGATACTTCGAGACAAATATAACGTCACAATCATTGACTTTGAATGACTAAAGAGATTGTTATGAGCCATAGGGAAATGCGCAGAAGTCATCAGGAACTAACATCCGATGACACCTTGGAAATCCTCAAAACAGGCAAAGTAGCAGTTGTAGCAGTGTCAGGGGATAATGGTTATCCATACGCTGTGCCTGTTAACTATGTGTATGATAGCGGAAATATTTATTTTCACTCCGCCCCTCAAGGGCATAAGATAGACGCCATAGCGAGAAATTCCAAATGTTCGGTGTGTATCGTAGACAAAGATGGAATAATCCCGGCTGAATTTACATCCTACTTTAGGAGCGTAATAGCCTTTGGCATAGCTGAGGTAGTGTCAGACACCGGCATCAAAATTGAAGTGATTAAAAGATTGTGTGAAAAGTATTGCCCCGGATTTGATCCGGCTGAAGAAATTTACAAATCACTCAGTCGTGTTGCAATAATTCGCATCCGCATAGAACACGCCACCGGCAAGCAGGCCATTGAATTGACGAGACAATAAACATAGCTTTTCCCGGACTGTGAGAGGCCGCTCTCACCGCCTCTTTTTGCCTGTTTTCTTGCAGTAGTTCCGGAGTGCAAACGGAATCCTCCGGAATCGGGACTCCCGACCGGACATTATATTTGATAAGTTGTTTATTATTTGTTCGGGCAAGTTATGCGGCAAGATAAGACTAAAATGGCAACTCCTTTGCAATATCCTCCAATACGGAAGTGTCGGCAGGCAACCATTGAACGGAGTGCAGTTCCTCTTTGCCGAGCCATCGGGCCGATGCGTGTTCGTTGAGGTGGAGCGAGTCGGAGGCCAGCGTACACCAATAACAGTGCAGCGTCAGATGAAAGGTCGGATAGTCCCACTGGACGGTGTGTAGCAACTCGCCGATTTCGATTTCGGCGTCCAACTCCTCGCGGATTTCACGAGCCAACGCCTGCCGCGGCGTTTCGCCGGGTTCAATTTTCCCACCCGGAAACTCCCACCAGCCTTTGAACTCGCCATACCCTCGCTGTGTGGCGAATATCCGATTCCCGCGCCTGATTACGGCAGCTACGACCTCGATGCGTTTCATCTGCTCCTTCGATATTTCTTTGTCCCGAAAAGCATAAATACACTATGCGCCGTTAAAACTTTGTTAATTAGACGTCAACTTATCAAGCCTAAAATCAATGTGATAAGCATAGAACTCGACGTTGGTCGTCACCGACAGAGCGCGTTTCAAGCGATTATCGGCCTCCAATCCGATAATTACGCCTTTAACCTGCTGCCCGGCCTCGGCAAGTTCCTCTTTTACATATCCCATATAGCGTTGAATCTGCCCAACTACAACATCCGAAGCGCGCCCCTTTTTCAGTTCGATAACCAACAAGGTCTTACCATCTTTGCTCTTTGCGAGAATGTCTATAGGACCGGTATCACTCAGATATTGCTGCCCAATCATTTTGCCATCCTCCTCATAAATTCTGTAATGTTTGCCAAACGGAGTGTTTGCCCAATTCTTAATCAGAAATTCTTCAAGGTGCTTCTCCATTGCAAACTCCACGGCATCCTCTACTTCGGGATTGGGGCAGAACACCGTGTTGCCCGGGCTTTTAATCAACCTCTCGATTTCTTCTGCATACTGCGTTATGTCGCAACAGGTTCCAATTGCTCCGGTCGAATGCCGCAGTTGTTCTGACATATTTTCGCGGGCAATCTTCGTATTGCTCCATGTTACTCTGCGCCGATGTGTCAGGTTTGTGCCCGGAGCATAATAATAACCGCCACTGATATGACCTACATAATACTCTCCGTTGCCGTCGGGCGATATCACGACATCGTTTAACTTCAATCCCCGGCAGATTGTCCATAACATACCGCAAGCCAAACCGGCTCCGACTCTTGTCTTGTCGGGGCGTGAAGCAAGGTATATCGGAATATATTTGGCATTAAAGTCTTTGAATGAGTCGGGCAGTTTATCAGACAAATCTTCATTTATCTCAAAATCAGCCCCAATGTAACCACCAGCAACGCATTCTTCAATAAACATGCCACCTTTACCAAGCATTATTCTATTATATTTCTTCATATGCAGTTTGTTAACGACACAAAGATACGAATTTATATTCATAAACTCACTCCGGCGAAATCATCTTGACGGTTGCGGCGCCGTCTATGGTCAGCGTCTGGCCGTTAACAACATCGCACTCCGGCTCGCAGAAGAATAGACACATTCGGACAACAGCTTGGAGCGTACCGCGCAACGGCTATATCGCTGGCTGATTTTGCACTTACAGGTATAAAC
>JAFLRW010000160.1 GCA_022511285.1 Duncaniella sp. | reverse complement strand
CCTCTCCACCCTCGACCTCCGAGCCTGGGAGGCCATGAAGCTGCACATCGACTCTGCCGCCCGCCGCTCCGCCTCGGCCCGTGCCGCCGCTGCCCGCCGCAAGTCCAACCCCAACTCCAAGCCGAAGTCTCAACGGATTCCGAAATCTTTCACCACCGGCCCGAATCCGATAATAGAGGATGAGGACGACCCCCACGGCCTCAAGGCCTACATCCGCAAGATTCGCGGCGAGGACGAGGAGACGCTCGAGCGCGAGCGTCAGCGTCAGCTCGCCATTGAGCGCGAGCGCAACCGCTACGAGCTCCACTTCCCGCGCCGCTCAGCCTGGGATGGAGCCTTCGGCCGCCCCGGCGACTATGATGATGACTACAACTCCCTCGACGCTTACTGTGTAGACTGACCTGCAGAATCTGTCCCGATTCACTCGCCGTAGCCCCCTTTGAGGCCGAGCGCCGGTCGGAGGTGAGGTATCAAGCTAAATTTTGATGCTGTAGCCCTGCTTCGGGTGGGTTGAATTTGTGGAGTCGGGGGATTTTGCTTAACTTTGCATTATATCTAATCATTTTGATAAAATGAAGGAAGTGAAAGATTTTACCGTCACGGCTGCTGAGCGCATCAATGAGTTGTACACTCTGTTGCGTGTCAAGCCGACCGACGGGTCAATGTTGCCTCGCATAGAGCCGGGCCAGTTTGTGCAAGTGGCCGTGAATGCTCCTGATGTCTTTTTGCGTCGCCCCATTTCGGTGAACGATGTTGATGTGGCCGACAATAGTCTTGACCTTTTGGTAAGGCTTGCCGGCAAGGGGACTCGGGTATTGACCGGGCTTGAGACTGGTGCGAGACTGAATATTATGCTCCCCTTAGGCCACGGATTCTCGCTATCGGCCCCCTCCTCTGCAGGCCGAATATTGCTCATAGGGGGAGGTGTCGGTGTGGCTCCGCTGCTTTATTTAGGCCGTAGGCTCCGAGAATCCGGTATTCAGCCCGAGTTTCTGCTTGGAGCCCGTAGTGAGAGCGACCTGCTGAGGATTTATGACTTCCGCGCCATCGGCCGGGTGCATCTCTCGACAGAGGATGGTTCAGCCGGCGAAAAGGGTCTTGTGACGCAACATTCGGTGCTTGCCGAACCTATAGCCCGAATATATTGCTGCGGTCCGAGCCCGATGATGAAAGCGGTGGCTAAGATAGCGGCAGAACGCGATATTGACTGCGAAATATCGCTCGAAAATATGATGGCCTGCGGATTAGGAGCTTGCCTCTGCTGTGTAGAAAACACAGTAAAGGGTAATGTCTGTGTCTGCACCGAGGGCCCGGTGTTCAATATCAATATGCTTAACTGGTAAATGTCTATGGCAAATATTTCAGTAAAAGTTGGAGCGCTTGAACTCCGCAATCCTGTTCTGACAGCATCGGGCACATTTGGCTACGGGCCTGAATTTGAACCGTTCATTGACTTGAATCGTCTGGGAGGATATATTGTCAAAGGCACCACTCTTAATCCACGCGAGGGGAATCCGTATCCGCGTATGGTGGAAACCCCGTCAGGAATGCTCAATGCCGTTGGCCTGCAAAACAAAGGTGTCGATTATTTCATCGAACATATCTATCCTGAGATTTCGGAGCGCTATTCATCTCACCTCATCGTCAATGTCTCCGGAGCTAAGACCGAGGATTATGCCGAGACGGCACGTCGGCTCAACGCTCTTGAGAAAATAAGCGCTATAGAGGTGAACATCTCTTGTCCTAATGTCAAAGAGGGTGGTATGGCATTCGGCACCACGACAACAGGAGCTGCCGAGGTCACTAAGGCGGTCCGCGCAGTGTATGACAAGACTCTTATAGTGAAGCTCTCGCCAAACGTCACCAATATTGCAGAGATAGCCAAGGCTGTGGAGGCCGAGGGGGCAGACTCGGTGTCGCTCATCAACACGCTTATGGGAATGAGCATCGATGTGGAGCGCAGACAGCCGCACCTCTCCACCATCACCGGAGGGCTCTCCGGTCCGGCTGTGAGACCGGTGGCTGTGAGGATGGTGTGGCAAACAGCTCGTGCCGTGAATATTCCGGTGATAGGGCTCGGCGGCATTATGAACGGTCGCGACGCCATTGAGTTTATGCTGGCTGGAGCTACCGCTGTCGAGATAGGGACCGCCAACTTCATTGATCCGATGGTGACTATGAAAGTGATTGACTATATGGAGGATTACTGCGAGCGCCACGGCATCAAGGATATAAATGAAATAATTGGTTGTATATGAAACTCGTCAACACACTCCCCGTCATTGCTGCAGCGCTAATCCTGGCCGGATGCTCCAAACTCTCTAAAGAGGCTAAGGAAATTGTAGGGTCATATTATAACACTGAGTTATCGCAGACGGAGCCGGTGATGGAGCTGCGTGCTGATGGCACTTGCTTGGTCAGAGCCATCCGTCCCGGGGTGCTGTCCTACAGTGTAGAAGGGCATTGGAACGTAAAGCGCGACTCTTTGCTGATGACACTCAATCCTGCCACTCTTCAAACAGAAGGGGATTCACTCCTCGTGGGCAAAATCCCCGAACGATATGCAAGCAAAATAGTGGGCCACACGGATTTTAACCTTCAGCTTGAGCAGGGGGGTGCCACTTATCTGTATCAGCGCCACGCTCAGTAGATCAACCATAGACATTTATACCAAAATCTATGAAACTTCACACACTCCTTATATCTGCATCAATCGCAACCTTGACTCTTATGGCCTCTTGTGCATCAGGCGGTGAGTCATTGTCCGACAAAGTGGCAACAGCTGAACTTGTAATGTCGGCCGAGGATGTTGTGTCAGCACGCCGCATCTGCGATGATATACTCTCTGACACAGTGACCAAGGGCACGGCCACTGCCACCGAACTTGCGCGCCTGTCAATATTGTATATGCAGATTAATGAGCGGACAGACGATAATGAGGCTGTAGAATTAGCGGCAGGGTGCTATCGCGACGCTTTTCAGGTAAATGCCGACTCGGCAAGATGGTTTTATGACAATCTGCCCGTTGATCAACTGAAATATGCCATGATGCTCTCATCTATAGTCCACTCTGTGGATAATCCCACCGGCGATTATCCTCACGACGGGATTCTGGAATATGACGACTCTATCCCATCTGATATTTGAATATGGATTGGAAAGATATTCTCAGCCGGAAGATTGAGTCGGGAGAGCTGACCCGAGAGGAATTCGCCGAGCCTGTCAGTAGCACCGAAGAGAAGGATACCGGGCCGCTTAGCGTGAGCACAGACCGCAAAGGGCGTAAAGGGAAAACTGCTGTCATAGTAGAGGGGTTCACAGCGTCTGACGCAGAGGTGGCCCAAGTGGCTGCATGGCTGAAAACCCGACTCGGCACAGGAGGCTCTTGCCGCGGAGGGGAAATTCTGATTCAAGGCGATGTGGCTGACAAAGTAAAAGTCCTTCTCAGGGAGAGAGGTTATAAGGTAAAATGATTCAGATCTACAAGGCATCAGCCGGCTCTGGCAAGACGTTTACCCTTGCTCGCGAATATATTAAGCTCATTCTTGGAGAAAAAGGCGAGGATGGCAGATACAGATTAAGGCGTATAGGGAGTAGACCCCATCACGACTCCGTGCTTGCCATCACATTTACCAACAAGGCCACTAACGAGATGAAGAGCCGCATCATCCATGAACTGGCTGTGCTTGCCGGAATGGAGAGAGGCTGGGAGAAACCGAGTCCGTATCTGAAAGAGCTGTGCTCGGAGTTCGAATGTAGCGCAGAGGCACTGTCGGCAATAGCCGGTCAGGCTCTGAAAGAACTCCTGGGCGATTTTAATAAATTTAATGTCAGCACCATCGACTCATTCTTTCAGATGGTGTTACGTTCGTTTGCCCACGAAGCGGATGTGTCCGGCAGTTATGAAGTGGAGCTCGATGATAACAGTGTGATAAGTCAAAGCATTGACACCCTGCTTCAGGATATCAACCACGAACATCAATCCGAAGATACCCGCCGCCTCATTGAGTGGCTCACACGATTTATGACCCGCCTCATTGAAGATGGAGCGAAATTCAACATCTTCAATCGTTCGCTGCAAGTCCACAAAGATCTGGTAACTCTTATCACAGATATTACCGACGACACCTATCGTGAACACGAAAAAGAGATACTCGACTATCTCTGTGATCCGAATAAA
>JAFLRW010000016.1 GCA_022511285.1 Duncaniella sp. | reverse complement strand
GAAGGCGCGGTCGGACACGGGGAGTTGTTGCATAACTTTGAGGGATTTATGATTTACCCTGCAAAGTTACAACCGCCCCAAGGCCAAAATGGTGCGATAATGCCGATTATAGGCTCAACATTTGACTCTCATCAGGGTGAGGCCGTCGCGGAGGGGGAGGATAACGGTGTCGAGGCGCGGATGACGGGCAACGAGGTCATTGAACGAGGCCAGCCCGAGGGTCTGTGGGTCGCGATGGGTGGCTGTGTCGACTACCTTGTCGTCCCAAAGAGTGTTGTCGGCCAGGATGAAGCCTCCCGGGGGTATCTGCGGGAGCAGTAGCTGAAGGTAGGTGGTGTAGTCACGCTTGTTGGCGTCGATGTAGACCAAGTCCCAGTTGCCCGGGTGGAGCTGAGGGATGATGTGGCGTGCGTCGCCAATGTGGAGAGTGATTTTGTCGCCTCCCGGAGAGGAAGCAAACAGCCGGGTGAGGCGGTCGGCCATCTCGTCGTCAATCTCTATGGTGTGGAGTTCGGCCCCGTCGGCAAGATTTTCAGCGAGGCAGAGGGCCGAATAGCCGGTAAAAGCCCCCAACTCGAGCACTCGCCGCGGGCGAATCATGGCCACAATCATGGCCAGGAGTCGTCCCTGGAGGTGGCCTGAACACATGCGAGGATAGAGGCAGGTGAGGTGAGTGTGGCGATACAGCTGTTGGAGATGTATGGGCTCCGGGGAGATATGCTCTAAGATATAGTCGTCGCGGAGGGTTGTCATCCTAAAATAATAGCTTGAGCGGCAAGGAAATAAGATTTGAGGCCGAAGCCAGTGATTGAGCCCCGGCACACCGGTGAAATCAGGGATGTGTGGCGAATGGGCTCACGGGCGGCAGTGTTGGAGATGTGGACTTCGATGACCGGAATGGTGATTGACGCAATGGCATCGGCGATGGCGAGTGATGTGTGGGTGTAGGCCCCGGCATTGAGGATGATACCGTCGGCATCGGCGTCCTGGAGCCAGTCGATGATGTCGCCTTCGTGGTTTGACTGACGATAGTCAATCTCGTCGCCCTCGAGGAGCTCGCGCAGCTCGGCCAGGTAGGATTCAAAAGAGCGTGAGCCGTAAATCTCAGGCTCACGGGAGCCGAGCATATTGAGGTTAGGGCCGTTGATAATCAGTATTTTCATAAGAAATCACTATTATGAGCCAGCAGAAAGATAGCGGCAGTGGAGAGGAGCATTACGGTGATCAGAATCCAGGTGACGTCGGGCTTTCCGGCCCAGGCTTTATATGCGAGCCAGGCAGAGAGGAGCATATAGAACGGATAGATCCAGATGAGGGCTCTGACGGCTCCGGCTTGCGGGGCAACCATGTTGAGCAGGAGCGGGAGGGCGAGGAGCGGGAGGGCGACGATGACTATTATCAGCGTGACCCAAAACGGGGGATGGCGGTCAGGCATCGGATTTGGGATTTTTAGCGTTGCGATATGCCTCAACGGTGAGGCGGATTCCCCGGTCGAGGTCGATGCGCGGAGAGAATCCGAACCCGTCGACGGCATCGGAGACATCGCAATTCCAGTTGCGCTGCTCGAGGATGTGATATTTGTCGGAGTTGAGAGTGGTGGGCTGCATTTTTGCGGCACCCCATTTCTCGGACACCTTGCAGGCAATGGCGAGGGCCCACAGCGGGAGGCGTATCGGAATTACGACTTTGCGGCCGAGTGCCCGGGCCACTATGCGGCGAAATTGGCTCTGCGAGTAGGCCTTAGGCTCGGAAATGATATATTTACGGCGGGGAGCAGAACGCTCCACAGCATCGAAGACGGCCCGGGCGAGGTCTTCGACATATATAAAGGTGAGCAACTGACGCCGAAATCCGACCCCGAAGTCGAAATGGGCATCAATGCATTTAATCATCATCAGATAGTCCTGTTCGTGGGGGCCGTAGACGCCGGTCGGGCGCAGAATTATCCAGGGGAGCTCGGGGAGGGTCTCCAAAAAGGTCTCTGCCTTGATTTTTGACACGCCGTAGCGGGTGTTTGGCGCCGGGATTGACTTGGAGCTGAGAGGCGTGTAGTGAGTCTCGTCGCCGGGGCCAAGGGCTGAGAGGGATGACATGTAGAGGAACCTCCGGGGGGAGCCAACCGTCTCGAGGTAGACGCGTGTGAAATCACACAGATAATTATAGTTGATGCGATTGAAATCGTTGAAGTTGACACACTTAGTGGCGCCCAGATTGTAGACCACATAGTCCCAGGAGTGGCCCTTGAGAGCCTCGGCCATCGCCTGAGGGGAGTCGTAGTCAAGGGTGATGAACTTGAGAGAGGGGTCGGTGAGAAATCTGCGCGAAGTGGACTCTCTGACAGCACACCACACATCGTAGCCACGACGCAGCCCCTCGGCGGCAATGTATCCGCCAATGAAGCCTCCGGCACCAACAATGAGAACGGATTTCATAACAGGCTTGAAAACAGGTTGATATATTTGTCGGTGATTTTATCGGCTCCGAATTTCTCCTCGACAGCACGATGCAGGTCGTCGCGGGGGATGTCGGCCCGGAGCGCCCAGATTATGCCGTTGGCCAAGTCGTCGGTGTCGCGATGTCGGGCCAGGTATCCCGTGTGGAGATGAGACACGATATCCTGCCGTCCGTCGCCGCCGAATGTGACGGGTATTGCCCCGGCGGCCTGGCCTTCGATGAGGGTGCCCTGCAGGGACTCATATAGGGAGCTTGAGAGCACCACCTTGGCGGCCGCGTTGAGGCGACGAATCATCTCGGGGTCTCTCACCACGCCAAACCATCTGTGGGAGAGACGCAAGGAATCGAGCAGCGAGGGGTCTTTCATGTCCCCCACCAGGTAGACTTCGGTCCGTTCGGCGATGTCAGGGTGACGGTCAGAGACGATATTTAGAGCGTCGATGGAATATCGGAGCCCTTTGACGGGGTCGTCGAGACGCGCGGCCACGATGAGAATCACATCCTTTTGCGGGATGTCGGAGCCGGGCGGGAGCCGGGTGGGGAATGACTCGACGGGGAAAGCGTTGTGGATGGTCATCACGGGCTTGTCGCGCAGGAGCGACGACGAGCGGGCCTTCTTCTCCAGCCAGTGGGAGACGGCAATGAATGTGACGGGCGCCCGGGAGTAGATTCGCTTCTTGCGTTTCCACATACGGTGAGAGATATCGTTAAAGTCACCGCCTCCCCTTATGAACATACATCCGCCGCAACAGTCGGTGTAGTGGTCACACTCATAGGCGTGATGGCAGATGCCGGTAAATGCCCACATGTCGTGGAGGGTCCAGATGAGTTTTTTGCCCATCCGGTGGAGCTTTGAGAGCCCTTTGAGACCCATAAGCCCTTGATTGAACCAATTAAGGCAAACAATGTCGGCCTCCTTAACCCAGGGATGGGAGCAGATGTCGAGCGCAAACTCGGATGTTGAGACCTGAAATATATTTGCGTATGGGACCCCCCATCTCAGCAACATCCATCCCCTCTCGAGGCAGAAACGGATGTTGCGGCTCAGGCTTGAGCCGTGAGAAGCGACGGCAGAGTGTCGGGATGCCTTGTTGAAAACCACCATCCTCACATCCAAGCCTCTGGCGCGTAAAGCCTGCATCAGGCGGAAGCTCACGACTGCGGCACCACCATTTGTATCGCTGTGATTCACAAGGACAATCTTCTTGCCAATAAGATTGGATGGCAAAGCGAGGTGTGGCTCAAACATTGGCTTTTGTTATGCAGTTTTTTTACGCGAGAGCGATTTGATTTCGTCGACAACGTTGACCACATAGTCACCAATCTTTTCAAGCGAGCCAATAATATCCATGTAGAAGATGCCGGCTTGATACTCGTAGATGTGGTCGTTGATGCTGTTGACGTTTTGAGTGCGGAGCTGATTGCGCAGATTGTTGATTTCGCGTTCGCAGTTGTAGGAGGTAATAATATCTTTTTCTTCGGCGTGCTCAACGTCATGAAGCAGAAGAATCTGATTTGAGATGGCTGCTTCGACGAGGATGAACATAGAGTCGATGTTATGGTAGATGTCGTCAGTAAACTTTGCGCCGCTGTCGCGCTTGCGAATCAGAAGCTTGCCGATGCCGTAGCAGCAGTCGGCAATGGATTCTATCTCGCTGATGATGCGGAACATAGCAGCAATTCGATGCTTACCTTCATTGGATAGGCGCCCCTCGGAACAGCGGTTGAGATAGTCGGCAATCTCAATTTCCATACGGTCGGAAATCTCTTCATACTTTTCAAGGCGCGAGAACTGCTTTGTAAACTCTTCGGAATTGACCTTGGTATGGACGATAGTCTGAGCCATTCCCACCATGCGCTGCACACGCTGTGAATAGACCACAATTTCTTTCTCGGCCTGCGAAATATTGAGTTCGGAGGCGGAAACCATACCACCCTGGATGAATTTGAGTTGAAACTCCTCCTGATTAGGCTTGGCAGGCACAAGATGCTCCACAATCTTCACATACAAGCCTGTGAGCCAAATCATTATTGACAGGTTGATGAGGTTAAAAATGGTGTGGAACACAGAGAGGCCAATAGAGACACTCTGCTGCATGGCGGCAATCTGTGTGCTGATGGGATGTCCGGCGGGGAGGGAGTTGTCAAACAGGTGGTCGTAGGTAGAAGGGTCAGTGGCCTCGATATGATTCACGAATGAAGAAAGAGCCGCAGGGTCGCCTTGACCGATGTGGGCGGTGAGCCATTGTGTGAGGTGGCAGAAAGGGAAGAAAATTGCGAGGGTCCACGCGGTGCCGAGCACGTTGAAGAGGAGGTGGCCCATGGAGGCCCGTTTGGCGGCTATATTTCCCCCCATAGAGGCCATAAGCGGAGTGATGGTTGTGCCAATGTTTGAGCCGAGCACCAAGGCACAGGAGAGGTCGAAATCAATCCACCCCTTGGAGCACATAATCAGAGTGATGGCAAAGGTGGCGGCAGACGATTGAATCACCATAGTGAGAACGATGCCCACAAAGGTGAATATCAACACCGAACCGAAACCCATTGTGGTGTAGCGTTCGAGAAAAGCAAACATCTCGGGGTTGCTCTGGAGGTCAGGGACATATTGGCTAATCAAATCCAGACCCATGAATAGGAATGAGAAGCCGATAAAAAATTCCCCTATCGACTTGTTGCGGCTGCTCTT
Source organism: Duncaniella sp. (assembly GCA_022511285.1). GTDB lineage: Bacteria > Bacteroidota > Bacteroidia > Bacteroidales > Muribaculaceae > Duncaniella. The sequence continues at coordinate 12,906 of JAFLRW010000016.1, read as the reverse complement.
TGTGAAAAGCAGAGGGATGGAAAGACCGATGAGGGGGAGGACAAAAGCCGAAATGTTGACTTTAAAACCGAAAAGGGCAATAATCCAGGCTGTAAACGTTGTGCCGACGTTGGCACCCATTATGACTGCCATAGATTGCCCCAACGACATCAGGCCGGCGTTGACAAAGCTGACCACCATCACAGTGGAAGCTGAGGAGGATTGGATTAGAGCGGTGATAAGCACGCCTGTGAGCAATCCGGTGAAGCGATTGCGGGTCATTGCCGAGAGGATGTTGCGCAGACGGTCGCCCGCGGCTTTCTGCAGGCCTTCGCTCATCACCTTCATTCCGTAGAGGAACAAGGCCACAGAGCCTATAAGGCAGAGGAAGTCTAATAAGCTGTAACTCATAAAAGCTGTGAGGTGGGGGAGTGTGTGTTATTTAGCGACTCATAATCAATGCACGCGGAGTTTGCCTGTGATGCGGCGGCTGCCATTGACAGAGTAGATATAGATGCCCGGGTGGAGGGAGTGGGTGGAGATGGATCCGCCTCCTTCAGCCTTAACAGAGTGGACCAAGGTGCCCGTGATGGAGTAGAGGGAGATTGTGGCCGGCGCAGAGAGATTGTAGTCAATCCCTGTGGGTGAAGCCTTCACCACGTCATCGGCAACGGTTTGAGCCAAACCGGCGGCGTTGGGACCCATAACGATTGTAAATTTGACCAATGTCTCGGGATATTCGGTATCCACCGCTTCTATTTCAGCCGTGACTGTCGGAATATCTTTTCCAGGGGCAAGTTCGTAGTCGGTGTATTCAAATTGCAGAGGGATACGGTTGTTGCTCTGAATGGTGACATTGTTTTTGACCACAGAAGATCCGAATTCACATTGACCGCCTGCACACATTTGGATAGTCTCACCGCTGGTGCAAGTGGCCGTCACCTTGATTTTTGAGGAGTACATATCGGTGCCCAGATAGATATCAGGGTCGATGACTACTGATTTGTATCCTCCACCAATATCTTCAACCTCGACTTTGTCGAAAGCAATTACAGAATTGGGAGCTATCGGGCTATTTCCCTGATAAAACGTGAGTTGACGGGCAGAGATGCTACTGACTGCAAGCAGTGCGAGCAGGATGGTGTAGAGTTTTCTCATAGGATAATCTGTGTATGTGAGATTGAGTGTTATTTTACTTTAGCTATGGCAGCCTGCAGAACCCCCTGAGGAGTCTCCAGGAATGCCACGACAGAGAGGTTGTCAGTGTTCCAGCGCTCGGTGCTGCTGTCGCGAACGGTCTGTGAGAATGTGGCCGTGTGATGCAAATGCGCGGATAGATTCAGCTGTTCGCCCTCGAAGCCGTTGACGGCGCATCGGTAGACATTGTCATGGCGATAGTCAGGGATACGAGTTGAGAGGTCGCGCTGGAAGGCGATGATTCCGCTCTCCACAATCCAGACGTGAAGTGTAGCCGTGATGTCGGCCGAGGGGGTGAATGTTGCAGAGATATTGATGTCGCTGCCGGAGATTGATGCCTCGAGGTCGATACCTACATAAGATGGGGTGGCGAGCTGAGCGCGCACGGCTTCAGCCCAGGCATCTACTTCAAGGAGCGAGGAACGGTTGATGACTCCCATCGGATAGCCTGTAATGTTCCAGCGGTCAGCCATCTTATCGCCTTCGGGTTGCATAAGGCCCACATAGTCGGGATAAACGGTCCGGTCGACACTGACGCCGAAATGTCCGGCGTGAATGCTGACGGGGATTACATTGTCGGGGTATTGCGCCTGCAGTTGCTCAAGCACCTCGTGAGCCGCGGGGCAGTTGACACAGTTTTGGCCCGTATAATCCTCAATGAGCACAGTGCGTTCGGGCACTATGCCCGGCACCTCGATGAAGCGGTCGTCGGCATCAATGCCACTGCAGGCAGTAAGTGTGGCAACTGTCACAAGCGAGAAGAATATCTGTTTCATGCGAGAGTGTTAGAAATTGTATGAGTAGGCCAATTGAAAACCACGTGTTGCCTGAACGTAGCGGCAGACACCACCCGAGCAGTTGAATCCGGCACGTGTGCGGCCGTAGGAAAGCTGCAGACGGTTTGCGCGATAATTGCCGGCAACACCAAACATATAGTAGTGAGAGCCGGTGTCGCCGCAATTCCACATATCTGAGGCAGACACCATCAGATATGGCGCTATTGATAATTCCAAGAGCCCGTAAGCCCAGTCTTTTTTATCTTGGTGGGTGTGGAGATATTGGAGTTCGTTGCGCAGAGTAAAGCGATTGTCAATCTTCCATTTAGTGTCGGCCACGAAAATATTGGAGCGCACCTTGCCCCCCTTGCCTTCGATGACGGAGCGATTGCTCATCTGGTTCATATACATAAATGTGAAGGCAAGGGCCGAAGAAACTTTCTTATCGACAGTGATGTTGAAGTCGTGATAGAAATGTTCTCCCATGCCGAAAACCGAGGGACGAAATCCGTCGGTGCCACTCAGAGAGTTGACGGTGTGGAGATATGCTCCGGTGTGGTCCAGTCCGCGAATATAGCTACCGTTGAGTTTGATTTTTGTGCCATATTTTCCACCGAGTGGGGTCTTGCGTTTGAATGTGTAGGCAGCTGAAGCCTGGAAAGCCCATTCGCCGGGTGCAGCCTGTGTGGCATAGGGATACATGGCGGGGAGGGCATAAGTGTGTTGCCACGCAAAAGCGGGCATATTGTTGAGGAAAGCCGATGCTCCGCTCATCATCCTCTGAGAGCGGTAAGCCATATTTTCGGAACGCTTGGCTTGGAGAAGCACACTAAGCCCGGAGCGGGAGTAGGCCGCCGAGAGCATTGCCGCGGTGCCGATGCCATAGGAGTAATCATTGTCGAAGGAGGGGTCCTGTCCCTTCCAGGCAAACTCGCCGAGGATATTGAAATTGCCACGGCGGAATTGAGTGCGCAAATCCCAGGCCGGCACTGTAGCCGGAAGATTGAGCCGATAGTCGGTGCCCGGCATCAGGATGTTGTCATCTTTCTCGTGTTTGAGGAGATAGCTTGCACCTACGGTCCATCCTATACCCTTTTCGCTGAGGGCAGGAGCTAAATCCTCAATGTTGACCTCGGCATCCGCGCCATACACTTGCGACGACTTTTTCCAGTCCCAATATCTGCGTTGCACGCCACCGAGCAGAGTGAGGCGGAGGCCATTGACGCCGGTATATTTAAGTCTACCCCCACGCAGCGAGTTGTCGACACCCAATGAACGCTCCTGATAAGTGCGCAATATAAAGCCTGAGCCAAACTGCTCATAGAAATCACCTCCGGTCAGCTCAAACCCCTTGTAGCGCCCTTTGACATAAACATTAGGGACTCCCCAGCCGGCAAAATCGTTTTCATAGCCCGGCAGCGGCCATTTCATAAACTCGAATCGGACACCGGCATCGACATACTTGCTAATCATATTGAGGTCGGCATACGAATTGAAGAGCAATTTCTTGTCAAACGTCCCCGTCTCGATAGCCTCGTCCTCTTCGGGAAAGAGGGCATCGACCTGCACGGAGCCGTGGAAGGCCACACCATTATCACCACCCACCGTAAAGGCAGAGGCAAGCGCAGGGCAGCTGAAAGCCGCTGCCAGAATCATATATTTCAGTGAGTGGCTAATCATCGGGGTCAGTCGTTAATGAGCGAGCGAACTTTTTTGATAATCTCCGTCTCGGACCCATCGGTGTATCCGGAGTGAGACTCCACAATGTTGCCGTTACCGTCAAGAATCAACAGATGAGGCACCATCGGAAGGCCGAGAGCGTGGAAAAAATCAGAATTAGTGTCGAGCAACACGTCATATTCCCAGCCCTCGCCATCGACGAGCGGTTTTACTTTTGACACATTCTGAGCCTCATCTATGGAGACGATAAAGATTTTCAATCCGGTCTCGTCCTGCCAGTCGGGATACAACTCGGCAATGGCCCGGAGCTCGCGCACGCAAGGCTTGCACCAGGTGGCAAAGAAACTGATAACAAACGGCTTACCATCGTTGGCAAGGGTGGCAGTATCGACTGTCTTCCCGTTGATATCCTTAATCTGAATGGATGGGAGCTGTGCCGCCGCGGGCATGGCAAACGCCAAGCTTAGAGCAATGGCCGAGAAGAGATTGATGAGTTGGCGCATAATTAAATTGTTAACGTTGTAAATGCAAAATTAAACTATTTATGCCGTTTTTGCAATAGTTACGGAAAAATTCCAAGATTATAATGTATTATGCACAATATGTACGCAGCCGGCAAGCCTTTTGGAAACATTTTGTGTGGATTCCAAATCGAACTGCAAAAATCTTCGATCTGAACAGCCTCCCCCCTCCCCAATATTTTTTGAGTCCAAATTACTTATTTATATATTAAAAATTATTAGTAATTTTGTTTTCACACTCACTCAATTTAATTTTGAAATGAAAGAAGAATCAAACAAAATTACATATTTAAGAAGTATTGAACATTTAGTTTCTACTAATCGGCTTGAACAAATGATTAAAGCTGATAGATTAGTACGAAAACTAAATTCTATTCCTATAACTGAACAAGAAGAACTGTTCAATACTATTAAGAGCCTTTTCGGAAGTGTAGGCAATAATCCATCTATTTCTCATGGATTTCATTGTGATTTCGGCGACAATATACACGTTGGCGACAATTTTTATGCCGGTTATAATTGTACAATGTTAGACTATGCACAAATTATCATTGGGGATAATTGTCTTATCGGTCCAAACGTGGGTATATATACTACGGGACATAAACTGCACCCGAAAGATAGATACAAATCGGGTTATGCAATGCCAATTAAAATTGGAAACAATGTGTGGATAGGAGGGAACTGTTGTATTCTTCCCGGAGTAACTATTGGGGATGGCGCTGTAATTGCCGCTGGGAGTGTCGTTAATAAAGACGTTGAAAGCAATATATTGGTAGCAGGCAACCCAATTAAATTTATCAAAAATATTTGATAAATCTTATATTTCCGATTAGACGGCATTCGGCCAATTTTGTCTAACTCCGCTTTTATACCAACAGCATTGGTTTTTTCAATCCATTCAGTGCCACTTAACACAAAAGAGGGTAACCCGGCGGACATTCTAAAGTGGTCAAATTCGACCACTTTAAATTAGGGTTATGAATAATTTTCCAAGTCCCAAGAAATGGTTACGGGAGTATTTTGAACAAACAAATCGCTAATTTTGCACTTGCCAGTTGAACCTGCCTTGAACCTGCCCTTGAACCTGCCCTTGAACCTGCCCTTGGAAACATTTTGGATTTTGTGGAGGAGTGATTGTATGGAAACGGCTTTTTTTTCTTAACTTTGCTCGTTGAACCGAATAGTGTTCGGTTTTTCAGAAGAAATCAGCTTAGTCAATGATTCAATCTCCTTATCGCCGCGGGGCAGACGACGGCCTTGTGATGGGCGTTTATTTTATGGTGATGTTTTTCACCTCCATCTTTTCGGGAGTTTTGCCGCTGTTGTCGCTTCTGTCGGTCGGGATGATGGTGGCGGTGCCCGGTGTGGTGTACGTTATGATGCGGCGTTATCACAGGTCCTTAGGCGTAGCATCATCGTTTGCTATGCTCTGGATGTATGGCGTGGTGCTCTTCTTTTGCGGGATGCTGTTGGCCGGAGCAGTGTTAGTGGCTTATCTTCGCTGGGTGTCACCGGAGTATATTTCCGACCAGTTGGCGCAGTTGGCCTCTTTGGAAGGAGAGATGCCCGGGAGCGTAATGGATGATGCAGCAGGCTTGGCGCAGCAGATGATTGATGCCGGCTTTGTGCCGACGGCAATATCAATAGTGAGCGAGATGATAATGCTTGCTATCGTCACCGGGTCGATGCTCTCCCTTGTGCTAAGCGGGATTATGACAGTGCGTTTCAGGCGTAGCGTCAATCAGATGAAGCCGTGAGAATTAGTAATAAAATGCGAATAAAGTTCTGACATCTAAAGATATGGATATTTCGGTAGTAGTGCCACTATATAATGAAGCGGAGTCTCTGCCCGAGCTATCCGAATGGATAGCGCGTGTGATGCGTGAAAACGGGCTGACGTATGAAGTAATCTTTGTCGACGATGGGTCGACGGATGCATCGTGGCAGGTGGTTCGCGGCCTTGCGGCCTCAAATCCCGCAGTGCGCGGGGTTAGTTTCCGGCGCAACTACGGCAAGTCGCCCGCGCTCAACACCGGGTTTGCCATGACTCGGGGCGATGTTGTCATCACGATGGATGCCGACCTGCAGGATTCGCCCGACGAGATACCGGCCCTATATTCAATGATTAAGGATGAGGGGTATGACTTGGTGTCGGGATGGAAGAAAAAGCGTTACGATCCGCTGTCGAAGACTATCCCGACCAAGCTATTCAACGCAACGGCTCGGCGCGTGAGCGGCATCCGCAATCTCCACGACTTCAACTGCGGACTTAAGGCCTATCGCTCAGATGTGGTGAAACATATCGAAGTGTATGGCGATATGCACCGCTATGTGCCGTATTTGGCAAAGCTGGCCGGATTTGACCGCATAGGAGAGAAGGTGGTGCAGCATCGGGCACGCAAGTATGGCGTGACAAAATTTGGATTGGATCGCTTCGTAAACGGGTATCTGGATCTGGCCACACTTTGGTTTACGGGTAAGTTTGGCGCCAAACCGATGCATTTCTTCGGTCTGCTGGGGTCGCTGATGTTTGTGATAGGATTTATAGCCGTTATGGCAGTAGGGTTTGGCAAGCTGTGGGCGATGCATTCCGGTCAATCGTATATTCTTGTGACTGACTCACCTTACTTTTATCTGTCGCTCACAATGATGCTTATGGGCACAATGCTCTTCCTGACCGGCTTCCTTGGCGAGCTGATAGTTCGCAATTCGCCAGGCCGCAATCATTATGAAATAAAAGAGGAGATAGGCTGAACGCCCGTCCGGACTAAAAACAGTAAAATCAATGCTCAACGATATAACTCCCCACCTCTATTCGCTTATGTCAGCGCGCTATTCGTGTCGCGCTTACTCCCCGACACCGGTCGACGATGACACATTGAAGGCTGTGCTCGATATGGCTCGCATAGCCCCCTCGGCTTGCAACAGGCAGCCTTGGATGTTTCTAATAGCGGATGGCGACGACGAGCGCCGGGCCGTAGAGGCATCCTATAGTCGCGAGTGGATTGGCACGGCGCCCCACTTCATCATTGCTCTTGCAGACCATAGCCGGTCGTGGCACCGCCCGTCGGACGGCAAGGACCACGCCGATGTGGATGTGGCAATAGCCGTGGAGCATCTATGCCTTGCGGCCACAGCCCTCGACCTTGCCACATGCTGGGTGTGTAATTTCGACACGGTCACAATCCGCAGCGCCTTCAATATCCCCGAGCATCTTGAGCCGATTGCCATTATCCCCATAGGATATCCGGCAGCCGAGTCAAAAGTTCCCGCAAAAAACCGCAAGAGCCTTGACGAAATAGTCAGAAAGGGAAAGTTCTGAGAAAATGAGAATACTGCTTCCTATCATAGCACTATGGCTGCTGGTGCAGGGCTGCAATGCGGTGGGGTGTACGGACAATCAGAATTCCGTGCCCCTTGCCGGGTTTTATTCGATGAGCACCCTTGCTCCGATGAATGTCGACTCGATTGCCATCAGCGGCATTGACGCCCCGAACGACTCACTGCTGCTGGCGCCCTCCGAGATAGCACATCAGGTCTACCTGCCTCTCCGCGCCAATCAACCACAGACAGAGTTTGTGATTTCCTACAGGCAACACGCACTTGATTACCCTGAGTTTCGGGATACTATCCGCATTGCCTACAAGTCAATTCCCTATTTTGCCTCAGAGGATTGCGGGGCTATGTATCACTATCGCATCACCTCCCTCATCCACACCACCCACCTGATAGATTCAATCGGGCTCTCAGACTCGACAATCACCAATGTGGAACGCGAGACCATAAGCATCTATTTCCGCACCTCCAATCCCGATGAAGATGATCCTGCGTAACCATCCAGGCGTGCTGCGCGCCATGCTCATATGGGCAATGCTTGCCATAGCGGTGCTGCCCGCCGAATCCCAACGGCGCATCACCCCGGTGACCCCCGCCATCCCGGGAGCCACTCCGGAATCAACCACCAAAATAGCCACCGAGGCCCCACCCGACCTTTCACGCGTGGTCAGCTCCATTGACGCTGACGGCCGAAAGGTGAACATCGACACAGTCACCGGCATAGAATATCCCGACTCGCTGCTACTTGCTCCGCCACCCCCTATGGAATATCCCCTACTCTACGAAGGGTCGGCGGGTGTCAACGTCTGGGACGGCGCTATGCGTGCCTTCGGACAGAAATACGGACTTGGGGACGCCTGGGTGGAACTTAATATGCACAATCGCTATTTCCCCGTCTTTGTAGCCGGCGTAGGGAATATGGCCGACTCTCCGGTCAATAAAAACTACACCTTTCGTGTGCCTGTGGCACCATATTTCAAGATAGGCGCCAGCTACAACTTCTTCTACAACTCCAACCCCGACTACAAGCTACTCGCAGGCCTGCGCTACGGCTTCACAGCCTTCAAATGGAGTGTCACGGACGTAACGGTCGATGAGGGATACTGGAACACCCCCTCTCACTATTCGCTCGACAATATCAGCCACACTGCGGGCTACATCGAGGTGCATTTTGGCATCCGGGTTAAAATCTGGGGGCCGATATCAGCCGGATGGAGCATAATTTACCACTCCCTTCTGCACGAAAGCAGCTCGGCATACGGCGAGCCGATGTACATTCCCGGCTTCGGCACCCGCAAAGGCGCCGTCACCGGCAATATCAATCTCGTTTACACTATTCCCTTACATAAAAAACCAAAATTGTCTGAATCGGATTGACTGCGGAAGTGAAGACTTCCACCACCGGCAGCAATCGGAATTATCAGTATATTTGCAGAATGATCGAACGAATAGTCATAATTGATAATGTTGACCCTGTGACCTTCTACGGGGTCAATAACAGCAATATTCAGCTCATCCGCAATCTATACCCCAAACTGCGCCTTGCAGCCCGGGGGAATGTCATCAAGGTGATTGGCGATGAGGAGGAGACCGCCGACTTTGAGCGTAAAATCAAGGAGCTCGAGGAGTATTGCTCGCGGTTCAACAAGCTCACAGACGATGTGATTCTCGACATTGTCAAGGGGAAGACCCCCAATGAGCCCCCTCGGCCCGACGACGCCATCATCTACGGCATCAACGGCAAGCCGATAGCCCCCCGCAATCCCAATCAGGCCAAGCTCGTCAAGGCGTTTCGCGAGAATGACCTTACATTTGCCTTAGGCCCCGCCGGAACAGGCAAGACATACATAGCCATCGCACTTGCAGTCAAGGCGTTGAAGAATCGTGAGGTGCGCAAGATAATCCTCTCGCGCCCGGCTGTGGAGGCCGGCGAGAAACTCGGTTTTCTTCCCGGCGACATGAAAGACAAGATTGACCCCTATCTGCAGCCCCTCTACGACGCGCTGGAGGATATGATTCCCGCCGTAAAGCTCAAGGAGTATATGGAGAGCAATGTCATACAGATAGCGCCTCTCGCCTTTATGCGCGGCCGCACACTGAACGATGCCGTCATTGTGCTTGACGAGGCACAGAACACCACTGTGCATCAAATCAAAATGTTTCTGACTCGTCTGGGGATGAACGCCAAGATGATAATCACCGGCGATGCCACGCAGATCGACCTTCCGCGCTCGGTGCAGTCGGGGTTGCTGCAGGCTCTCAGGGTGTTGCGCGACGTTCCCGGAATCGGGCGTATAGAGTTCGGAAAGAAAGACATCGTGCGCCACTCATTGGTGCAGCGCATCGTGGAGGCTTATGAACGCTTTGACCGGGAGTCAAAAGAGGAAGCCTCAGAACTCGACGAAAGCCAACGGGAGAGTGGAGCGGACTGAGGGGAGAATGTAGACGCGGTCGCGCGCGGCAAGAATCACCCTGACGTCGCCGCCTGCAAGCTTCTCATATTCAAGCAGCGATTGCCGACAGGCTCCGCAGGGGGCTATCGGATCGGGGAGCTCGAGGCCGTCAGTCCCCACGGCAGCGATGGCAATAGTCTGAAATTTTGCATCGGGATATGTGGCGTGGGCATAGAAAGCAGCCGTTCGCTCAGCACATAGCCCCGAGGGGTATGCGGCATTCTCTTGATTTGACCCACTGACGATTTCACCGTTTGAGAGGAGTATGGCCGCACCTACGCGAAACCGACTGTAGGGGGCATAGGATGTGAGGGTGTGACGGCGAGCCTTATCGACGAGCCGGCGGTCGGCAGGCGAGAGCTCGTCAAAGGTCATTTCCACTATATGGACATTAATATCAAACTGTCTCATAATCAATTGATTTGACCGGCAAGGGAGGCATACAAGCGCTCGCAGCCGCCGGAAAGCAGGTCGAGCACCAACTCAAACCCCTCGGCACCCTCATAATATGGGTCGGGGATATGGTCAAAGCGGCATCCGGCGTCAAGCCATTCTGCCATAGCGTGAATCTTTGTCTGCAACATCGGATCGGGACAGATGCGGCGCAGATTGGATATATTAGAGGCGTCCATCCCTATGATGAGGTCAAAATCATAGAAATCGCTTTCAGTCACCTGGCGGCAACGATGGGTGAGCTCCAAGCCTCGACGGCGGGCATGAATGCGCATCCTGTGGTCAGGCAGCTCCCCGATATGATAGCGTCCTGTGCCGGCCGAGTCAACGCTGAGCCATGGCTCGGCTCCCATATTTGAAATGATAGAGCGCATTATTCCCTCGGCGGCCGGAGAGCGGCAGATGTTGCCCAGACAGACGAAGAGGATGCTTTTCCGGCTCAGATTTTCCATTCCTTTATTCATAGAGGGCGTGAGTGTGAATAACAGCTTGTGGTCAAGGCTGAGTCTCTTCGGGAGTGGTGGGCTTAGCCTTGCCGCTCCGCTTTAATATCTGCTTGTTGAGCCAGCCGTTGAATATCATCCACCCGATTACATCCAACATCACTATTATATTGATGTCGAGAATCAAGGCCAATCCGACATTGATGGCGCAGAATAGAGCCGAGATTGATATGAGCGACACCATTGCCGTGCGCGGTTTCAGCCCGGCGGCAAGGAATTTATGGTGGATATGGTTCTTGTCGGGCAGGAACGGAGAGTGGTGCTCGCGGATGCGAATCACATAGACTCTGATTACGTCGAAACAGGGGATGATGAGGGGGGAGAATGCCAAGACAGCCGGCGACACTGTCAGACTGTCGCACACGGGCGAGACGTAGAGCTTTATGCCGAGTATGCTCAGAATCAGCCCGATAGTGAGCGAGCCGGTGTCGCCCATAAAGATTTTGGAGTGTTTCTTGACATCGCCAAACACGTTATAGTAGAAAAACGGCACGAGCACTCCGAGGGTGGCGAACGCTATGATGGCAAGGGTGTATTCTTCTAAGAGGATGAACGATATGCCGTAAATCAGGCAGGCTATGGAGCTGAGGCCCGATGCCAGGCCGTCAATGCCGTCGATAAGATTGATGGCGTTGATAAGGAATACTATCACGATTGTGGTAAACGGAATAGCAAACCAAGGGCTGAGGTCGCCGATGCCAAGGACTCCGGAGAAGGTGGTGAACCAACAGCCACCGCATATCAGCAGCGCCGCACACAGTATCTGCACCACAAACTTGGCGCGATATTTAATGCCAATCAGGTCGTCGGCCATACCCACTAAATAGAGCATCTGCACTGAGCAGAAAGTGGTGACCAGCAGCACACTGTGTCTTGCAAAACACTCCGTCACGGCGGTGAATCCCAATGCCATATTGGCACCCCACACTATAGCAATGCTCAGCATCATCACCGGCTCAAACGCAATGCCCCCAAGCCGGGGGATGGAGCCTTTGTGGATTTTGCGTTCGTCAACATCGTCAAACAGGTTCTTACGATAGGCAATGAGCAAAATTTCAGGTATAAGCACCCCGGCAAAGAGAACGCAGAGCGCAAATACTATCAATATGTTAATCAACCAGTAAGCCATTTATTGAGAGAGTGTGTGTGACGAATTTCAGAGCGAACAGATGTGACGATTGCAATGGTATTGGTTCACGCTTCGGCAAAGATAGGAAAAATTATTTGAATTATTCCAATTTATTAACACTTAAATTTATGACTGACTGCAAGATTATTGCGAAATTTGCACTACATACTCTGGAGACAGGATGCTAATTTTTCTTTGATTAGATGCGACTTTTTCCTTAATTAATTGTTGTATATTACAAATCGAATATAATAAACGGTAAAATCTCTGAAAACTATGCTTAAACCCAACGTTCAGTCAGCTCTCAACGAGCAGGTCAATGCTGAGCTTTTCAGCTCCTATCTTTATCTTTCAATGTCGCTCCACTTTGAGGCTGAGGGTCTCAAAGGCATCTCCAACTGGTTCTACATCCAGTGGCAGGAGGAGCAGGCTCACGCTCGCATCTTCATGAACTACATCAATGCGCGCGGCGGGCGTGTAGAGCTCAAGGCCATCGACGCCGTGCCCACCTCTTGGACCGACCCGACTGATGCCTTCAAAGCCACTCTCGAGCATGAGCAGAAGGTCACCGCTCTCATCAACAGCCTCTACACCCTTGCATCGAAGGAGGAGGACTATGCCACACGCGACCGTCTGGCTTGGTTTGTCACCGAGCAGGTGGAGGAAGAGGAGACCGCGACGACGATCTCCAACGCCCGCAAGATCTTAAACGAGCGGAACCCCCACAAGGGCGCCTACAAGCTGGGGATCGAGTCGTTCAAGATCGTCTACCGTTTCCAGATGCGCTGCCTTGAGAACTATCACCGGAGCATGGCGCTGGCGCTGTTCACGCTGGAGGGGGACGGGGCCACGGAAGCCGCGACGGACGCCTTCGGC
>JAFLRW010000159.1 GCA_022511285.1 Duncaniella sp. | reverse complement strand
CCTTAATCTTGGCAAGGGTTGAGGCATCGCCAAGGTGCAACCTGACGTGGCCGGCTTGATTAAGAGCCACGTTTTCTTCTGCATTCCTAAACGCAAATTCATCTATCTCCACCGCATCAATACTTGCCGCTCCAAGCATATCTGCAAGAATAGCCAATATGCCTGTGCCTGTGCCCATATCCACCACTTTCTGCCCCTGCAGATTCATACCAAGAAGTCTGCGAAGGATTAGTGTTGTCGTAGCATGATGCCCTGTGCCAAATGCCATCTTGGGATCGATCACTATATCGTAGCGACACTCGGGAATATCCATATGAAATGACGAGTGAATCACACAGAGATTATCTACTACTATAGGCTTGAAATAATTCTTCTCCCACTCTCGATTCCAGTCCTGACCCTCAATAGTGAGGTGGCTTTCGGTAATAATTGTCTCAAGCGGGAATTCTGTTATCGTGCAGCTCAGAGCATTTGCATCAAACAGCTCCTCCTTAATATATGCAGTCAGCCCCTGAGCATCAGGGACAAAACTCTCATAGCCCACATCGGCCAGCATTGACGCCAGAACATCAGTCAATGTCTCCGTGCAAGGCGATAGATCCAAACGGACTTCTATATAATTATTCAAAGCTCAGTAAATGTGGTGAAACGTTTTTGTCATCTGCGACGTACAGAGCGAAATAGCCTGAATGCCGAGGAACTTATCTTCCAGACGATAACAGCCATATCAATATAGCTCATAGCGCCGATTATTCTCCCTACTATTCCCTTGGCGCCTGCACCTTTCTTGTTGAAATCGGTTATTTCAGCCATCCTGGCCGTCAGTCGTTCGCGGTTTATCTCTATACGGGCGGCGGTATAGGCGCGCATATAGCGCAGTTCATCGAGTGTATATCCTTGCCAGTCAGCAGTAGAGTGGGGTAGTTGTTTCTGTGCAGCCATAGATTATTTCAAAAATAAGGTTGAGACAAATCTCGCTATCGGATCAACGATGATGCGCTTGCGCAGTGCAAACACCACCAACATTATTACAAGATAAATCCCGGCCATAATCATACAGGCGCCAAACATTCCTGTGGCATGCGACAAGAGCACAACCAGTCCTACGGAAATGAAAAACACCACAAACGAGAATAGAAGCATAGCCGCTAAAATCACCACAAAAACAGAGAGAAACGTTGTCACCTTCTCTGCCCCTGTGAGGCGGGCATAGTCAATATTGAGCTTCAAAGTCTCCTTGAGCTCCATCCAAATGCTGCCTATCTGATCTTTCAGTTCTGACATATCGCGAAACGCAACTTTTTGCGGAAGCACACCCCAAAAAGGGCAGGAGCAATACATCTTTCAGATGAGTCCTGCCGTAATTCAAGTAGTGCACCACCGCAGTGAGTGTGTGTGATTCTAATGATTATATTTATCTGCTCTCACTCCGACGTGGCATCGAGCGCCATCCGGCCCCGTGTCCTCAATCGTCAATCTGGGTGGTGAGTTGCTCTACGAGAGCATCAATTTCGCTATCTGAACAGAGTATTCCTTTCTTACGCAGAAGCTCTGCTATGCGTGAACGGATATCTGCGCCCTTTTCGGGTGCGAAAAGCACAGCTGCACCGGCGCCAACGATAGCGCCCCCTATGAAAGCATAGAGAAGTGTGAGATTTGACATAGTTGTTACGGATATATTGTGGGTGGATTAAGGAGTTGTGTTTTTTATGAAAAACGGAGAGAGAAGAAATGGGTATTGAATTTTTTTACTTGCCGAGTTCTTCTGCTATTTCGTCGGCCAGCTCCTCAAGTTTGCTCTTGTGCAGCTTGATACCCTTCGATTCAAGATACTTCACAATATTTCTACGAGTGTCTTCGCCCTTTTCGGGAGCAAGAAGAAGTCCTACTGTGGCACCTGCTACAGCACCTCCTAAAATAGCCAGAACAATGTTTAAAGCTTTCATATCTGTTGATGTTTTAGTTTGTTTGAACCCTTTTGAATCGCGCGGGTTATTGTCTAAATTCGTTTATTATAACAACTATCTTTTGTGGATAGTTCTTTAATCGGTGATAAATTTAGACATTTTTTTTTATTCGAACAAATTTCGCTCAAAAAAGTTTTACTTGAATGGCAACGAAAGCACAAATCTAGCCCCCGGTCCGGAATAATCAGTGTCTAAATATAAATCCCCATCAAGCCGTTGAGCTATTAATCGGGCAATGGTGAGTCCCAGGCCAATTCCCTGTGAATCGGGATTGAGCTTGACAAAACGCTCAAAAATCTTATCGCTATTTGCAGGATTTATACCAATTCCGGTATCCTCCACCGAAAACTCTACTCGACCCTTTTCGGGAACAGTGCGGCTGCTAAGGGTAATAGTGCCCTCCTGGGTAAACTTGGCTGCATTCGTAAGCAGATTTATCAGTATCTGACGCACGCGAACGGGATCCGTAAATAGGTCGGTCTTTTCATTTTCAGTCTTAAAAATCAGTTCCACTCCTGGCGCAATCCGATGCTCTATGGAGGGCAGGGTGGTGCGACACAATTCTGCCACATTCACCACTGAAGGATTGATGTGAATTTCTGACGACTCCATATCCGTCAGTCGGAGCACATCTTCAATCAGCGTAGCCAATAGTTCGGCATTTAGTTCAAGCATATCTGCAAATCGGGAAATGTGTTTTGAGCCAGAAGAGTCGGCACAGTCGGCTATCAGACGTGAATATTCGGTTATGGCCTCCAATGGCGCCTTGACTTCATAGCTCATGTTCTTTATGAAATCGCCCTTCAGATTGTCTGCCATTTCGGCTTTATTCTTGGCGCGAATAAGTTCCTCACGCGACAGCTGCAGGCTCTCGCTCTCGGCTTTTAGCTGTTTGTTGCTTTCGGAAAGGCTCCGAGCCAGCAAGCGGTTGCTACGCGATTTAGATAGCAACATTGCAGCTGACAAGGCCAAAAGCACGGCCGCTGAAATTGATATTAGAATGATGCGTTTGCTCTGCGAGGCTTCAAACTCATTGCGCTCTCGTTCTTGTTCCACTAAGGCCGTCTGCTCCTTATACACATTATAGGCGATCCGCAGTTCTATATGCGCTCCATCGATTCGTTCCTGCAAGGCTTCTTCCAAGAAACGGTTATACTCTAACGAAGCCTCAAGTAGCATCTTGTCGTCACCGAGATGGCGGGCACACTCCATTAAGTGTTTCAGCATTTGCTGGCGCTTTACGGAGGGGAGTTTGGCCCCCTGAATCATATTTGCCGCCTTGCGGTAATCTTTGTGGGCGAGCATATAGTAGATGCGTGCAGCAGGATAGCTCTCAAAGTTGCGTCGTAAGCCTGGGTCATCTGCTACACACTCCATAGCCTTCCTATAGTATTCCTCTATATCCAAGGGCGTGAGACTCTCGAAGTTTGAAAGCAGACGTGAGTAGATTATGTAAAGAGATGAATTAAAACTGCGATAGATGCGCCCCTTCTCTTTGTAATACTTGTCCAGGCGATGGATATTGTTGAGCGATGCTCGGTCAAGCTCAATGGATTTCTGAGGATTATTGCCGGCATAGGCGCTTGCCGCATCATTGGCATAAGCATTGCGGATAGAGTAGGCCATTGGTGGAAGACGTCTCACCAAGGACCCAAGACTGTCGACATACAAGTTGAACAGTTCTCCGCCGGCACCCACTGAAAGGAGCATCGTCACACTATGCAACACCTCCACTTGGCGGTAGATATCCGTATGGTCTACGCTGCTCATCTCTTTCATCAGCGAATCAAAAAATTCCTGACGGGTATTGTTGTTTCCATAGCGCACACGCCGACGATTATCCAGCATTCGGATAAAGGTGAGTGTCACTTTCCGGTCCTCGCTTTCAGGCCATTCAAGAGCCTGCTCTCTAAGACGGTTTAGGATCGACTCGTTCCTGTTTTGACGATTGGCAATGTTGCGTAGTAGCTCGAGAGCCGAGGCTTGGTCATTCATCTGCTTGGCAAGATTGTATGCCATCGTGCCATACTCCTCCGTATATTTCATCGGCAAGAGGTCAAACAGGTTAGATACAATAGTGAGCGAATCTGATTCTGAAGTGGTTTGTGCCAATTCTCGCCGCAGAGAGTCGATGATAGCCTTATTGTCAGCTGCCACAGCTGATGCCATCACACAGGTTATCGAGAGTATAACAGTCAGTAAGCGTCTTTTTGCCATAAGAAAGGAATCACAA
>JAFLRW010000158.1 GCA_022511285.1 Duncaniella sp. | reverse complement strand
ACCACACCATCCTCTCCTCGACGGGAACACAAGCCTGCGGGAAACATCACAATCGGATTTTCACCTTCAAAAGCCTCATCAATAGCGGCAACAGAGTCTCGAGACTGAGCACCATGCTTATTCACGCCGAGAAACACCGTGCGCATCGGCTCAACAAACGTGAGAAGGTCATTCACTATAAATTTCATCCGTCCGTCGCCGTATAAGCCTTTTACCATAGAGCACAACACCAATCCGTCGAGCCCCCCAAGAGGATGATTAGATGCAAAGATGACACGCCGACGACGACGGTCAACATCGCCACAGACGGAATAAGTAATAGAAAGGTCGTTAAGCACAGACTCCGCAAACTCACAACCCTCAAGGTTGCGCCCGCGCTCGAGCATCTCATTCAGCCGCTCTTGGCAGATCACCCGCTCGAGCCATCTCACAGCAAATCCGGGCATCATTCGCGCGATACCCGGCGCCCTCTGTGACAATACCTCTCCAATATCAATTCGCATCGTTCACCGAATCATTTACTGTAACAATCTCGGCAAAGGCCTGCCATAAAGGGTCAGAGGGTAGGGGGGCCGTGACATCTATTAATGTTCCTGACACGGGGTGTTCAAACGTGATGCGATGTGCCTGCAGTGAAATTGAGCCATCCGGATTACTCCGCTTATCGCCATACTTTAGATCGCCTTTGATGGGGCATCCAATAGATGATAGCTGCACTCGAATCTGATGTTTGCGTCCGGTTTCAAGTTCAATTTCAAGCAGATGATAGCGCTCTGACGAACCCAGATATCGGTAGGAGAGAGCCACCTGCTTTGCACCGGGCTTAGGTGAAGACGAAAGATAGCTTTTATTGTTGCGCTCCACGGATGTGAGCCAGCCTGTAAGGCGAGCAGACTCCTCAAGCGGGCGACAGCGCGTCAGTGCAAGATATCTTTTGGCAATCTTTCCTTCACGAAGCATTTCGTTGAGGCGTGCAAGAGCCTTGGATGTTTTGGCAAAAACCACCAACCCGCCCACGGGACGATCCAAGCGATGGACCACGCCGCAAAACACATTGCCCGGCTTGGCATATTTCTCTTTTAACCAAGCTTTTATTTCTTCGGAAAGAGGTGTGTCGCCGGTCTTGTCGCCTTGGACTATCTCTCCGGGAAGCTTATTGACTATTATGATATGATTGTCTTCGTAGACTACCTGTGAGTTATTCATACCACAAAGTTAATGAAAATCTATAATTCCACCTATTTAAAATATTAAGAATGATTTTTTTTGAAAAAATATCCAAAAACACTTGCAGAATACAAAAAAACGCTCTAACTTTGCATCGCAAAAACCGAAAGGCAGGCATTTTCATCAATGGTTCCTTGGCCGAGTGGTTAGGCGCCGGTCTGCAAAACCGTTTACAGCAGTTCGATTCTGCTAGGAACCTCCACATTTTCAGAATACAAACCCACACTTTGTGGGTTTGTTTCGTATATGGACGTTTGTGCAGTGCATTGGTGCCGCTATTTTTTGTTTCAGCCCAACTTTTTTGCAATTTAGTTTGACATTTAACTGCGTAAAAGTTAATTTTGCATAGATTTTGTAAAAACTACAATTTGACAATATGAAACACCTCTACACCACCTCGGGAGTATGTTCGAAAGCAATTGAGATTGAAATCGAGGACGGGATAATCCAAGACATCGCCTTCGTGGGCGGTTGCCATGGCAATCTCCAAGGAATCAGTGCTTTGGTCAAAGGCATGCCCTCCTCCGACGTGATTGCCCGACTGGAAGGAATCAACTGCCGGGGAAAGGGGACATCCTGTCCCGCTCAGCTTGCGGCAGCTTTGCGACAAATAGCAGAAAAGTAGGCTTTGCACTTTGTCAATTAGCTCGGATTGCTTAACTTTGCAGTGGCTTGACAGCTCATCTTTTTAACACTAAAAAATCTAAGAATATGCTTAAAAATATACTTTCTATATCCGGCCGTCCGGGATTGTACCGACTCGTTAGCCGTGGCAAAAATATGCTCATTGTTGAAGCTGTGGCCACCGGAAAGCGCACTCCGGCTTATGCTCACGACAAAGTGATATCACTCGGCGACATCTCAATCTACACTGAGGACGGTGAAGACACCCTGCTCAGCAATGTGCTTGAATCGCTAAGACAGAAGACTGAAGGTAATACCGTCGACATTAAAGCTCTTGGTGACGATGCACAGATCCGTGAATTTTTCGGTGAAGTGCTTCCGGAATTTGACCGCGAGCGCGTCTATACCACCGACATCAAAAAGCTATTGTCGTGGTATAACATTCTCATCGGTGCCGGCATCACTGATTTTGCCACCGACACCGAAGCTACTGAAGAGACCGCCGAGACAAAGGAATAATACCGGACCCGAATAGAGCAATTATCATCGCAGATAATGCCGTTGCATAAACTCAACCGATATTTCAGCGAAAACGACAGTGTGGCCGACCTCGTAGAGGCCGACTATGACATATTGCCTGTTTTGAGCCGATTTTCTCTCCCCTTAGGATTTGGCGACAAGACTATTGCCGAACTGTGTACGGCCTCCGGAATAAATCCTGAGGTGTTCTTGCTGATAGTCAATTTCATTATTGAGGGGGAGATTGAGCAGCCTCGTCTTCGAAAGGTCAGCCCGGATGAAGTGGCTCAGTTCCTGCACAATTCTCACGACTATTATTTAGTCTACAAGTATCCTCATATCCGCAAGAACCTTCTTGAAGCTCTTGACCCTGTGCATTCCGACATCAATCCTATAATTGTAAAGTACTTCGACGATTATATTGACTCTGTCAAGGAGCATTTCAGTTATGAGGAAAATGTGTTGTTCCCATACGTGCAACGACTATGCGCGGGTACTGCCGACGGCAATTATTCCACAGAGGACTTTATCAGCCGTCACGACCACGAGGTGGAGACACTGCTCAATGAATTGAAAAATATCATTTTGCGCTATTACACCACAGCGGTACCCTATAGGATGTATGATGTGCTGGTGGATATATTCAACTGCGAAGACGATCTTAGGCTTCACTCCGAAGTTGAGAACCGGATTCTCGTCCCGATGTTGCTGAATATCGAAAAGGAGCAGCGGAAACAATGAGAAAGGACCGCATCGGCATACTGCTTTCATCAGCTCTCCTATCTGAAGGGATTGCCTCAATTTTACACCGCTGCGGAGCTCTTACAGTGAGTCATGGGCCTTGGACTACATCACAAAACGCACCTACGATTGTGATTACCGACCCGTTTATGGCAGAGCAGTGCCCGCCGGACAGTCGGAAAGTGTGCCTTCTCGCCGGCTCTCTCCCTCCTCAACGGGCTATAGGCTTTGACGAAATCATATCAGTCTACGACACAGCTGAGGAAATCTGCAAAAAGATAACGGCCTTGACCTCGGAACCCGGCCCTGACCCTCGCAGCAACGGCCTTAGCCCCAGAGAGAAGGATGTGATACTCTTTGTTGTCAATGGATTGTCAAATAAAGAGATAGCTGCAAAAATGAATATCTCGGTCAACACAGTGATGACCCACCGACGCAACATCGCATCAAAACTAAAAATCCACTCTCCGGCCGGTCTGACCATTTTCGCCCTTGCCACCGGATTAGCCAAAATGGACGACTTCACCGGATAGGCAGCAGTGTGTTGAACTTTGATATGCAAATATTAGACATTTGTTTTGACAAAATGATAAAAAATGTGTAATTTCGCAAACAAATGTTCACCCCTTTTTCTCTAAATATCCGTGGCGAGCTGCGCTGCTTCGAACGTCCGCAGGTGATGGGCATACTGAACGTCACCCCCGACTCGTTTTATGCCCCGTCAAGAGCGGATGGCGATGATTTGCGCATCCGCATCGAAAGGATGGTGGCCGAAGGGGCCGACATCATAGATATCGGGGGTTGTTCCACCCGCCCGGGCTCTGCTCCTCCCGGCGCCGATGAGGAGATAGCGCGCCTATACCCCGCACTGAAAGCGGCTGCAGATGTGGCGCCGCAGATACCCGTGTCGGTCGACACATTTCGCGCCTCGGTGGCCCGTATCGCCGTCACCGAGCTTGGCGCATCGATAATCAACGACATATCCGGGGGAGGACTCGACCCGGATATGGCCGACACGATAGCCGCTCTCGGCACACCTTATGTGATGATGCATACTAAAGGCACCCCGCAGACTATGCAGTCACTTGCGCAATA
>JAFLRW010000157.1 GCA_022511285.1 Duncaniella sp. | reverse complement strand
CTATTATCAGGACGTGACTCGTGGAGAGACCTCGCTGGCTTTCTTCAATACATATGGCTCAACCAATGGTGCGGCAAGGATTTATTACAGTTGGGGCAATCATTTTATAGATGACCCTCGCCACTTCCACAGCACCGATGACCGTTTTGGAGCTCTCCTTTATCAAAATATCTCTTTTAAGTCAAACACTGACCTTACAATTGGTTTTGATTTCAATTCTTATTCGGGAGAGATACCTGTTTCGGGTGGAAACCAACATACCGAAGGCTCTATGAGTACGATTGACAGAAAACGTATAACGGAATATTCGCCATACCTCACAGCTGCTCAATCACTCTTTTCAGATCAATTTATAATATCGGCAGGACTTCGAGTGTCAAACAGCAATATGTTTGGAACGAAGTTAGTGCCTCAAGCCGGCATCGTTATAAATCCGGCACATTTGCTCACAATCAAACTTTCAGCATCCAACGGTTACCGCAACCCATCTTTCAAGGATTTATACCTCTACCGCATGGCAAATCCAGACCTTAAACCCGAGGATATGTGGAACTATGAGATATCGGTAGGAAAGCGATTCTCTCGTTATTTCCGTTTTGACATTACCGGTTATTATAGCAAAGGGGCAAACATTATCCAGGTTGTGGAAATGAAGAACCAAAACACAGGAAAATTTATTAACAAAGGATTAGAAGTCAGTGCTTCGAGTCACCCTCTCGACAACCTTAACATTTCGGCATCGTATTCATGGCTCCATACATCCCTCCACAATCTTACCGGCGCACCTATTAACCAGTATTTTCTTGGGATAGATTGGCGTATTATTAAGCCTCTTAATGTCAGTGCGGAATTAAAGGGAGTCGGCGGACTTTATGTGTCAGAAAATATAAAACGCCAAAATTATGCATTGGTGAATCTTCGGGCTGAATACAGCTTTAACAAATATTTCAGCCTGTTTGTGCGTTTGAACAACATAACCGACGCTCGCTATGTTATCAATCGCGGTTATGAAATGCCCGGATTTAACATCATGGGCGGTTTCCAGTTAAAAATCTGACACATGTTGCTTATTTAAGCAAGAAATAAAACCTTGTTATGAAATTTCTTGGCCATCTTATACTATTAAAGATTGCTTTGCTTCCATTATTGATGAGGGTGTCTCAAAATGAGGCGCCCTCTTTTTGGCAGCTAACATGTTGTAAAACATAAAACAAAGAGGGTGTCTCAAAATGAAGATTTTTGGGACACTCTCCTTCAACATATGAGTCTGTTATACTAATTCCCTGCTATCATTTTGAACCCTTTGTCACCGACTCACGCTTCACAACGATACCCTCTTTGCCGCCTCCGGCATACCAATTGCGGCCTATTCCGCTATCTTTAAGCCAATCCACAAAGCCGTGAGAACCATCACCCGACGGGAAGGCCTCATTGATATGCTGACTCTCCTTAGGCCAGCACCACTCGCCACCCACACAAATCATCAACGGCACAAACTTATCTACCTTCTCGCTCATATTCGGCGTCACAGCCTGATAGCCATGGTCATTAGCCTCAAGATTTGAGAAATCCTCAGGAGTGAAATCAGCACACTTATTATCCTTATCCACCAACAGCCAGAAGCCGCCCATATTCGACTCCCAAGTGTCAGTGTCAGCTGCAAGCGAGAACGGCTCCGAACCTGTCCACTCCACCATCTCTACAGCCTCGACAAGATACTCCTCGCCATCGTCAGAGACATTAACCGGCGTCTTATAGTCGCCCTTGCCATTGGTCACCCACGCATGGAGCTCCTTGCCCACCACACGATTCTTCTTAGTGACGGGGTCCTCAAACATCAGATAGACAGGAAGAGTGCCACCGGCCGCAAGCGCACGCACCTCAATAGTCTCAAGCCCGGCTATATATCTTACGCCCAGCACCATATCATTAAAATCCCAATCGCAAGTGCTCCCGAGATCCTCCGCAGCGATGATCCACTCGTAGGCCGGATACTGATTATTATCCTCCGGATGAATATACTCATAATTCTCATCCACAGGCTTTACCTGCATATAATCCATTATAAACACCAGGTCATTGCAGTCAAGATCCCCGGAATCATCAAAGAAATAATCAAATGCTAAATAATATCTCTCATTTAAGCTATTACCATTATCTCCTTTTCTTGGCATACGGGTATAGATCGAACTATTTTCACGATCCGGACCAAAAGAAAAATTCCAGATATATAATTCTTTGGTGTTCTTTTCATCTGCATCAGTGCAGTTATCTACATTACAATACCAATTATTATCATCACCTTTATAAATTTCACCATCAATGTGAGGGGTTAGATACATATATTTTTCAGAATTACCATAGCTCCAATCGCCGTGCGTTCCTATTATACCAAATTTATCATTGTGTTTATTATGAGAAAACACAGGACCTGCCCAAAATGGAGGAATTACCGCAATGTTTGGAAAATGCTCCAACCAATAATAATCACTTGTAGTATGCTCCAAATTAACACAGGCATTGAACTTATCATCAAACTCTTGTTGATCGTAATTTAGATTATATGGTTTAATAAAGAATCCAAAAGTTACATCGTCTTCAAACTCAATCGTAACACCCTGTGTTTTGATTTTACCTTTGTTTTCTCTATCTTCTCCAAAATCCCATGTTCCATCCCAATTTTCACCAACTTTTTTATATTCGGTTTCATGTCCGGACTCATCAAAATACATTACAGACATCCCGCCATGCTTAGTATGATATATATCTTGTGTGTAATCAAGCACCTGCGTAGCATCAATTGTATACTTTGGGTGTTCTCCGGTTTCCTCAACGGACATCTTATACCATTTCAATCTATCAGTCTCACTATCAACACTGTTTTCATCAATCCAATAAATCCCTATTGCTGTGTATACCTCTTTCCCACTATTATATAAAGGATAAAGGGTCATTTTATCACCGGCCTT
This sequence comes from Duncaniella sp., assembly GCA_022511285.1. Classification (GTDB taxonomy): domain Bacteria; phylum Bacteroidota; class Bacteroidia; order Bacteroidales; family Muribaculaceae; genus Duncaniella. The sequence continues at coordinate 1,240 of JAFLRW010000157.1, read as the reverse complement.
CGCCTTGAAAGAATAATTGTGACAAACCCCTTCTTGCTTTAAATTATTCCGATATTCAGGGAATTTCTCAAAAAAGTCCATCAAATCCTGAGAATCAAACACTTTTGCGCCTGTATGGGTAAGCTTTATAGTATTATCTCGGCAATACAGCGTCTCATAAGAGTCACGGATAGGATTATCGTTGGTGACGGTGACCGTCTCTGTATCTACTGCGTTGAGATCCACCACATCCCCGATCTTGGCAGCTATGGTACGGCCATTAGCGTGAACACGTATGTCAGTAATCCCTAACGGAATATCAAATCCAAGATTCTGCTTGCCGTCGACCGATGCATAATCAGCAAACAGATACTCCGTGCCGTTGACCACAGCCGTCACTCTCACTCGCGTAGATGAGGGTGTCACCACTGTCACCTCACTGCGTGAAGCCACATTATAAGGATTATTCGCCTCTGGCATACCAAATGTCTTGGCAAACTCCCGAGCATAACGCTCGGTGGCATCAACCTGAGGGATGTCATCCGTACACCCCGCCAACACTGCTCCGCCAATTACCACAGCGGAAGCAAACAATGCTTTGATTTTCATTGAGTATTAAACTGCCGCCGGACTCCCCTCATTGGCACTAAGAGGTTGAAAATAAGGAACCAAAAAGCGTAGGAATCTGTATCTGTTGCCGTCCTGCATTCCTTACATTCTCGCATTGTCCATACGACAACTTCAGAATATCAAGAATCAGCGCAGATAAACGCTCTTTCAAAAATAATTTAAAATGCCGGCCACCTTCTTCCCATTATCGGAACCTGTGAGCAGTCTGCACCGCAAAGTTAAACCTTTTCCAAAAACTTTACAAATAAAAATCCACCTCCTCCACGCGCCCGGCCCTCATCACAAAACCGCCCAACAAGCCAATCAGACCTATCTATCATAAAAAACACGACAATATCAAAAAAATAATCCCAAAAACTTGCACACAATAAAAAAAGTCTCTACCTTTGCAGAGCAAAAAGCAAAAGTCACGGTGCCATAGCTCAGTTGGTAGAGCAAAGGACTGAAAATCCTTGTGTCCCCGGTTCGATTCCTGGTGGCACCACAGACAGAAATCTCTAACTACTTGAAACCCAATAGTTAGAGATTTTCAGTTTTAACCAACTCCCAATTTTTGCACCACGGTAAGACCACGGTAGAATAAAACCCCTACATATTAAAAATGAGTATTTTAGATTTTTTCAAAAAGAAG
>JAFLRW010000156.1 GCA_022511285.1 Duncaniella sp. | reverse complement strand
GAACACCACCAACGGTTTCATCGTAGAGCTGTCTACCGACAAGGGCGCCACCTACACCGAAGCTGCGCGTGTGGCTGCCGGCGCTACCGCCTACACTCTCACCGGCCTCACACCCGAGACTGAGTATAGTGTCCGCATCCGTGCATATAACAATGACGGCATCTACTCTGACTACTCCAACGTGGTGGCCACCGAAACCACAGGCGACCCCTCGGCGCCCAAACTTTCAGAGAACCCCTTCCCCGCCAACGGCGCGCGCGAGGGCATTGCCGCCGGTCTCACCCTCACTTGGGAGAACTCCACAAAGGCTTATGACGGCACCGTCTACTACACCGTAAAAATCGGCGAGGCTGCCGACAACATGGCTGTCGTGGCCGAGAATATCACCGCCAAGGAGTACAAGACCACCAACCTTGAAGCCAACAAGACTTACTACTGGCAGGTGAACGCTAAAAACGACATCGGCACCACCGAAGGCACCGTGTGGAACTTCACCACCACCGAAGGCGGCGTGCTCTTCTACACCGACTTCAACACTCAGCCCGAGGAGTGGTATCAGAAATATGGCAATATCGGCGACAACACCAACGTCTACAACACCAAGAATTCCTCTGTCACAGTAGGCGGCATGACATTCGGTTCGGGCGACAACACCATCCGAATCATCGCCATGAGCGGTGCCAACAACTCGGCTGACCCCAATGCCGATTACGGCCCCGCCACAACTGACGACGAGGGCGCCAGCAACCGCTGTCTGCAATTCTACACCACTGCCGCCGGCGGCTATATGACCACCCCCGAGGTGACCGGCCCCTGTGTGGTCTCTCTTTGGCTCGGCAACACTGACGCCAAGGCAAAGACTGTCAAACTCAACACCGTCATCAACGGCCAGGAGACCACAGTGCAGTCCATGCAGCTCGGTGCCAAGAAGCGCGTCTACAAGTTCACTTACACTCACACCGCATCAGGCCCCGTGGTGTTCAAGATTGACAATAACTCTGTCAAGTTCAACATCAACGACATCCTCATCGAGCGTTACACTGTGAACGGTGCCGACTTCCTCGAGCTCACATCAGGCTCGCTCGACAACAAGAATATCAGCTACGCCGATGGCTCGCTCTCTCTCGGCTTCAACCAAGAGGTGAAATACAACGGCGGAGCCAAGATTCAGGGCCGCACTCAGTATGAGACTTTCGACATTGCCGCCGCCGGCGCTAAGATTAACATCAACTATGAGGCTCTCAACGCCAATGCCGAATATTCAATCGTCTTCCCCGAAGGTGCCATCACCGACGTGAGCGGCGCTCAGAGCTACGCTTGCACAATGAACATCTCCACCTGCGACTGGCCGGCGCTCAAGCAGGAAGGAGAGACTCACTTCGGCAAAGCTGCCGCCACCCTCCCCATCAGCATGGCTCCATTCGATGCCGTGGCTCCGTTTGAGACCGTCGGCGGACTCGTTCAGGACAAACAGAACGACTATCCCCACTGGGTACAAGCAAGCGGCAGCGTCTCTGCCGACTGCGCGGTGCTGACATCAACAAGCGACAAGCTGATGATCTACTTCGAGCCTCAGTCACAAATGCTCGGCCTTATGATTGAGTATGAAGGCACAGGCTCACCACGCCTCAAAGTGCAGGAGTCGCGCAACTGCGACAATGCTCCCGGATGGCGCACTATGCGAGTACTTGAGAAAGCCGACTTCCCCTTCCACGGCGAATTTGCCCTCAATCCGGAGACTCACTTCGTTAAACTGGCACCCGTCACCATCGGAGGCTCGCTTAAAGTGACTGCAATGAACCTCTCCGACGCTGAAGGCAACTTCCCCGCCGGATATGAGGCTTCGCTCGCCTCGGTTGTGACTGACAATGTGGCCGTCATCGCTTCCGGAAATGTCATCACCGTGACCGGAGTTCCCGCCAATGCAGTTGTCGGCGTCTACGACCTTGCCGGCCGTCTCGTCGGCTCAGCCAAGGGCAACGCCTCATTCAATCTCACTTCGGGCCTCTATATCGTCAACGTTAATGGCATTAAGACTGTCAAAGTGATGCTCTGACACCACGATTTTTGACACATACACCCCTTTCTATCCTCCCCGAGCGGCTCGGGGAGGATTTTTTATTCTGTCTCAAACAAATTCAGCCTCCCCGACGTTACATGCAAGTGGCGGAGAGCGCCATTTTGTCAGTAATGACTGACAGCATCTCCATTGGCACGATTTATGCCATATATTCAAACAGAACAATCATACAATAACCATATACACTAATATCAAATTATGAACATTAAGCCCTTAGCAGATCGCGTTCTCATCAGCCCCACTCCCGCTGAGGAGGTAACCGCAGCAGGTATCATCATCCCCGACTCAGCAAAAGAAAAGCCCCTCAAAGGCACTGTGATTGCAGTCGGCGCAGGCACAAAGGATGAAGAAATGGTAATCAAGACCGGCGACGAGGTGCTCTTCGGCAAGTATGCCGGCACTGAGGTTGAGCTCGAAGGAACTCGCTATCTCATCATGCGTCAAAGCGACGTGCTCGGCATCATCGAGAAATAACACACCACCACTAATCCGGCTAACAATTCAGTCATAACACAACATGGCAAAAGATATTAAATTTGACATCAAGGCTCGTGAAGAGCTCAAAAAAGGCGTCGACGCTCTTGCCGATGCCGTTAAAGTGACACTCGGCCCCAAAGGTCGCAACGTCATCATCGAAAAGAAATTCGGCGCCCCCCACATCACCAAAGACGGTGTCACCGTAGCCAAGGAAGTAGAGCTCGAAGACCCGTTCCAGAATATGGGCGCTCAGCTCGTAAAGGAAGTAGCCTCTAAGACAGGCGACGATGCCGGCGACGGCACCACCACTGCCACAGTCCTCGCCCAGGCCATCGTAAACGTCGGTCTCAAAAACGTTGCAGCCGGCGCCAACCCCATGGACATCAAGCGTGGCATCGACCGCGCAGTGGCCATCGTTGTCGAGGGCATCAAGGCTCAGGCTCAGGAAGTGGGCGATGACTTCAAGAAGATTGAAGACGTAGCCCGCATCTCTGCCAACAACGACGAAGCCATCGGCCACCTCATCGCCGAGGCTATGCGCATCGTCAAGAAAGAGGGCGTTATCACCGTCGACGAGGCTAAAGGCACCGAAACCACAGTCGATATCGTCGAGGGTATGCAGTTTGACCGCGGTTACATCTCCCCCTACTTCGTCACAGATACCGAAAAGATGGAGTGTGTGATGGAAAACCCCTTCGTCCTCCTCTTTGACAAGAAAATCTCCAACATCAAAGACATCCTCCCCGTCCTCGAGCAGACCGCACAGACAGGTCGCGGCCTCGTCATCATCTCCGAGGATGTTGACCAGGAAGCCCTTGCCACTCTCGTTGTCAACCGTCTCCGCGGCTCCCTCAAAGTCTGCGCAGTCAAGGCCCCCGGCTTCGGCGACCGTCGCAAAGAGATGCTCGAAGACATCGCCATCCTCACCGGCGGCGTAGTTATCTCCGAAGAAAAAGGCATGCAGCTCACCAACGCCACCATCGACCACCTCGGACGTGCCGAAAAGGTCACTATCAACAAGGAGAACACCACCATCGTCAACGGTGCCGGCAACAAAGACTCCATCGCTGCCCGCGTTAAGCAGATCAAAGCTCAGATTGAAAACACCACATCCGACTATGACCGCGAGAAACTCCAAGAGCGTCTCGCCAAGCTCGCCGGCGGTGTGGCAGTGCTCCATATCGGCGCCCCCTCCGAAGTGGAAATGAAAGAAAAGAAAGACCGCGTTGACGACGCCCTCTCAGCCACCCGTGCTGCAATTGCCGAAGGCATCGTGCCCGGAGGCGGCGTAGCCTACATCCGCTGCGTCAAACTCCTTGCCGACGTCAAGGGCGCCAACGACGACGAAACCACCGGTATCCAGATAATCCGTCGCGCCATCGAAGAACCCCTCCGTCAGATTGTAGCCAACGCCGGCGAAGAAGGTGCCGTCGTAGTGCGCACAGTCATGGACGGCGAAGGCGACTTCGGCTACAACGCCCGCACCGACAAATTTGAAAACCTCATGGCTGCCGGCGTAATCGACCCCGCCAAGGTGACACGCGTCGCCCTCGAAAACGCAGCCTCCATTGCCGGTATGTTCCTCACTACTGAATGTGTTATCGCAGAAAAGAAAGAAGAAAACCCCGCTCCTATGGGTGCTCCAGGTATGGGTGGTA
>JAFLRW010000155.1 GCA_022511285.1 Duncaniella sp. | reverse complement strand
GGCGCGCCTCAGGGGGCACGCTACAAGGTCTACACCCCCGACGGACGTATGGTGAGCGCCGGCGATGCCGCCGCACCAGCCGCCCTCCCATCCGGTTCGGTCTACATAGTGAGAATAGACGGCCGCGGATATAAAGTGATGTTATAGGCGCCTGTTTGAATTGGCGCACAGGCCATTCCCCGCCAAAAGTTTCAAGAAATGTTGATTATTATTGACATTCGCTTGAAACTTTTGGCTTTTTTATGAAGTAAAATGCGTATTTTTGCGTCAGATTTATAATCAAGATTTATGGGAGAAGTGGTTCCGGTGGGCCGTTTTGCCCCTTCGCCCACCGGGAGGATGCATCTTGGCAATATATTTACGGCCGTGCTGTCGTGGCTCTCGGTGAAGAGCCGTGGCGGACGGTGGATATTGCGCATAGAGGACCTCGACCCGCAGCGCTCACGACGCGAGTGGGCCGAGCGGATGGAGGAAGATCTCCGCTGGCTTGGTCTGGACTGGGACGAGGGGGGATTGCAAGGCATTGGAATGTCGGCACCCTGTATGCAGAGCCTGCGAGGAGATATTTATGAGCAATATTTCAAGCGATTGACCGCCACCGGCAATGCCTATTCCTGCCGATGCACCCGTGCCGACCTTATGGCGGTTAATGCTCCTCATCAGAGCGACGGACGTCTCATCTATCCCGGCACGTGTCGACCACCGACGATTCCCAGCGCCGAACCTCTTAGTCGGGGTTGTGCTGTCAGGCTTTATGTGCCCGACGAGGATATATGCTACACTGATGCTGTTTTTGGGGCACAGAGGGTGAATCTTTCGCAAGAGTGTGGCGACTTCATATTGCGCAGGGCAGATGGCGCCTGGTCCTATCAGTTGGCTGTGGTGGTTGACGATGCATTGATGGGGGTCAATGAGGTGGTGCGCGGATGCGACCTTCTGCTGTCGGCCGCACAGCAGATTTACATCAGCCGCCTGCTCGATCTGCGGGAGCAGAGCTATATGCATCTCCCGCTTGTCAGCAACAGGTCGGGGCAACGCCTCTCCAAGCGTGACTCAAGCCTTTCGATGGAGGCACTGCGCATCCGCTTTACTCCCGAAGAGCTACTGGGCAGAGTGGGGTGGATGGCCGGCTTGCTCGCCTCGCCTCGCCCCGTCACGCTGTCACATCTCTTGGAGCGATATGCGCCCGGCAGAATAGTGGGCAGAGAGAAGATTATTGTTGATTTTATGTAGGCGAGCAGAGTTTTTTTGCTTAACTTTGCGGTGACAATGAAAGGGACAGTAATCAAAAATACAGGTAACGCCTATGTAGTGCTCACTGACGAAGGGCAGCAGCCAACCTGCAAGATTAAAGGAAACTTCAGGCTTAAAGGGCTCCGCACCACAAATCCGGTGGCTGTGGGCGACCGTGTTACTATCACCGATAGTGCCGGTGGCGATATGCCTTACATCATTTCAATCGAGCCTCGCCGCAATTATATCATCCGTCGGTCAAGCAATCTTTCGAAGCAGGGGCATATTCTTGCGGCAAACATTGACCAGGTCTGCTTAGTGGTCACACTGTTTCATCCCCAGACCTCCACTACATTCATTGACCGCTTTCTTGCAACGGCTGAAGCCTATAGAGTGCCGGCGCTGATTGTCATCAACAAGGTTGACCTCCTCGAGTCGGACGCCGAGAAGATGGAATATCTTAATGCCGTCAAGACACTTTACACCACTGTCGGTTATCCGGTGCTTCTTATCTCCGCACACACCGGCTATGGCATTGACTCTCTCCGCACTGCTCTCGCCGGCAAAATGACCCTTTTCTCAGGAAATTCCGGGGTGGGAAAGTCGACGCTTATCAATTGTCTTATCCCCGGGCTCGATTTGGCCACGGCAGAGATTTCGTCAACTCACGACACCGGAATGCACACCACCACATTCTCTGAAATGTTTGCCATTCCGAATATGTCGGAAAAGAGTTATATCATAGATACTCCCGGAGTGAAAGGTTTTGGCACACTTGAATTTGAACGCAATGAGGTGGGCCATTTCTTTCCGGAGATATTCAGGTTCAGTAAAAATTGCCGTTACGGCAACTGCACCCACACGTGTGAGCCGGATTGTGCCGTTAAAGCAGCTGTCGACGAGGCATATATTTCACAGTCGCGCTACACATCCTATTGCTCTATCCTCAATGATTCTGAGGAGGATAAATACAGGAAAGGTTATTGAGCGAAGCGGCCGGAGCCGATTATGCGCAAGGCTTGCCCTGTCAGCGGAAGAGATGGATTGAGGATGTGAACGTCAGGGTCTTTTGAGAGCCATAGCATTTGTTTCTTGGCATACACCCGGGTGTTTTTAGCTATGCGGGCTATGGCCGTGGGGCGATCCATAGTGCCGTCAAAGAGTGCGAACATCTCTTTATATCCAACAGTGTTGAGCGAGTTGAGTCCCCGCAGGTGGTAGACCGCACGCGCTTCCTCCTCTAATCCGGCGGCTATCATAGCGTCGACACGCGCATTGATGCGTGAAAACAGCGTATCGCGGTCATAGCCCAAGGCCAGTTTGACCACATTGAAGGGTCGGAGCTTGCGTTTGCCGGTGCGCAGCCGTGAGGCCGGCACCCCGGCCTCTAAAGTGATTTCAAGGGCGTGGATTAGGCGGCGATGGTTCTTCAGGTCGATTGTTTCAAGCGAGAGTGGGTCAAGCTGACGGAGCGTTTCTATCACCCCGGCCAATCCCTCGCGGTGATAGAGGCTGAGCGTTTCAGTGCGAATTTTGTCAGAAATGGTTGGAAGCAAATCTATGCCGTTGGTGACGGCATCTATATACATCATCGAACCGCCACACATCACAGCAATGTCACGTTCGCTCCATATTGTGTCAAGAATAGACAGAGCCTGCTGTTCAAAAAGGGCAGCGCTGTAATATTCATCTAATTCAAGCACTCCGACAAGGTGGTGTTTCACCCGTGAGAGTTGGGCCGCTGACGGCGCGGCGGTCCCAATCGGGAGGCCGCGAAAAATCTGCCGGGAGTCGGCACCGACAATCTCGGTGCCTAAACTCTCGGCAATTTCTATAGCCAAATCGGTCTTGCCGCTCCCCGTTGGCCCGGTGACTATGACAAGTGTCTTTGGCAAGGGGATATTACTTTTTCTCAGCCACCAGCTTGGCTATCTGCACTATTACGTCGGTTGCTTTCTCCATTGAGGGGATGGGCACAAACTCGAAGCGGCCGTGGAAATTCAGTCCGCCGGCAAAGATGTTCGGGCAGGGGAGCCCCTTGAAAGAGAGCTGGGCGCCATCTGTCCCGCCGCGGATGGGGCGAACGCGAGGCTTCACTCCGGCCTTCTCCATTGCAAGGACTGCAATGTCAATGATGTGCATCACCGGCTCAATCTTCTCGCGCATGTTGTAATACTGATCTTTTATCTCGATGGATGCGCAACCGGGAAATTCATTGTTGATTTTGTTAGTGAGGTGCTCAAGCTCCTTTTTGCGACGCTCAAAGCGATCGCGGTCGTGGTCGCGGATGATGTAGGTGAGCACAGTCTTCTCCACGGAGCCCTCCACGGAGCAGAGGTGGTAGAATCCCTCATAGTCTTCAGTGTGTTCAGGGGTCTCCCAGCGTGGAAGCATTATGGCAAATTGGTTGGCCACGCGGATGGAGTTGAGCATCTTGTGTTTGGCATATCCGGGATGCACGTTGCGCCCTTTAAACGTCACCTTTGCACTTGCGGCATTGAAGTTTTCATATTCAAGTTCGCCAATCTCTCCACCGTCCATCGTGTATGCCCAGTCAGCACCAAAACGCTCCACATCAAATTTGTGAGCGCCCTGGCCAATTTCCTCATCGGGGTTAAATGCTATTCGGATTCGTCCGTGCTTAATCTCGGGATGATTCTGCAGATAGTCGATGGCTGTTATTATCTCGGCTATGCCGGCTTTGTCGTCGGCACCAAGCAGTGTAGTGCCATCGGTGACAATCAGCGGCTGTCCCTTATAGTCAAGCAATTCGGGGAAATCTTTTGGAGAGAGCACTATGTTTTCAGCAGTGTTGAGCATAATGTCGCCGCCGTCATAGTCCTCTACTATGCGCGGGGACACGTGGCGTCCGCTCATATCAGGCGAGGTGTCAAGATGGGCTATAAATCCGATGGTCGGGACCTCGTAGTCTACATTTGAGGGGAGAGTAGCCATCAGATAGCCATTGTCGTCAAGCGATATTTCAGTAAGCCCCATGGAGCGGAGCTCTTTCTCAAGTTCGCGGGCAAAAGTCATCTGCCCGGGGGTGGATGGCG
>JAFLRW010000154.1 GCA_022511285.1 Duncaniella sp. | reverse complement strand
ATAGACGGCGTTAGTGCGAGGGTCGGCGTATTGGCGAGACACCTTTGCAATATCGCCCACTCTCACCTTCTTCCCTTCGGGAGTGCTGATTAGGATATTCTCGATATCTTCCACGGTGGTGACCCCCTCGGTCACCTGCAAAGAGACCCTCTGCGAGCCGGAGAGCGCACGGCCGGCGTCAATGGTGCCGGTGGTGGACTGCAGTGCCATCATCAGCTGAGTAGGCATCAGCCCGTTGGCCTTGATGAACTCAGGTGTAAAGTCAACATTAATCACTTCCGACTGTGTGCCGCCTATGTTGACACGCTTTACCCCCGGGACGGTGAGGAGCTCGCGGCGCAAAAGTTTGGCATATTTCTCCAACTCCTTGTAGGAGTAACCATCGCCGTAAAAAGCGTAGAGCAGGCCATAGACATCCATCATATCGTCGATGACAATCGGCGTGACTCCACTTGGCAGAGCCAGCGAAGCGTCGGAGACCTTGCGACGTGCCATGTCGAAGTGTTGCTCAATTTCGCGCATCGGCATCTCCTTGGCAAACTCAACGCCGATGAGAGCCCGTCCGGGCATCAAGTCGGTGCGGATTTTCTTGACATCAGGGAGTGTGCGCAGCGCATCCTCGAGCGGGACAGCAACCTCAAGTTCGATTGTAGAGAGATCAGAGCCGGGATAGAGGGCCACGACGCTCAACTGCTTGATGGGAACGGCAGGGTCCTCAAGCTTGGGCATACGGATATAGCTGATGACTCCGTAGGCAATAATCCCCACCACGAGCGACCAGAACAGAGTGGGGCGCCGGATGAAGAATTTAGGGAGATTATCTATCATAGGATGTTGCCGGGATTGGATTCGGAATTTTCAGAAATTATTGCCACCTTCTCGCCCTCGGAGAGATGATGCACTCCGGCACGGACTATGATCTCGTCGGAGCGGAGTCCGGCAGTGACGTTGACACAGCCGTTTTCGCCCGTTCCTGTGGTGGTAACTTCAGCCTTGGAGATAACTGAATCAGCAGGATTGACCTTCCACACATATTTGCGGCCGTCGCTGTCGAAAAGAGCGCTGAGAGGCACACTCACCCCGCTGCCGGAGTCGCCGTGGCTCACGATAGAAACGTTGATGTTCATGCCGGGGGTGAAACCGCTATTGGCAGGGACGGCGAGCCTGAGGCGGTAGAGCTGAGTGTTGTCGGCCCGGGGGGTGAGGCTGAGCAAGTTGAGCGACACCACTTTGCCCGGAGCGAGAGTCGATTCCCCGAGAAACTCTGCGAAATGAGCCCTCTGAGTGTATAGCCTTACGGGAAGGTCAACGATTGCCTCGAGACTGCTATTGTCCATCAGCTCAAACACAGGAGTGCCCGCATCGACCATCTCGGAGTTTTCAAAATTCACTTTAGTCACAATTCCCGAGGCCGGAGAGGTGAGGCGGCAGTAGCTGAGACGGTTTTCTTCAATCTGCAGCTGGAGTTCAAGCTGGCGCAGACCGGATATGGCCTTTTCATAGTCATTGTCGCTCATATTGCCTGATGCGTGTAGCTTGGCGTAGCGCTCGGTCTCGCTTTTCAGATTGCCGTATCTCTCGCGAAGAGCGGAGACACCAAGACTATAATCATCAGAGTCGAGAACAGCCAATAGCTGCCCTTTGCTTACAGTGGCTCCCTCTTTGACATATATCCGCTCAATTTGTCCGGCCGTCTTAAACCCGACGGAGATATTTCGACCCTCCTCGACGGTGGCCGGGAGAGTGGTGACTCCCTCAATCCCTAAAGGCTCTGGAGTGGTGACAAATACATTGTGGACCGGGGTCTCATTGCTCTGCTCTCCGCTTCCTGTGCAGGAGACGGCCGCCAAAGCAACCAGCCCTAAAAATGGCATCTGATGATAGTGCATATCTGAATTCTGAATGATTAAATTGTAGCTTTAAAAATTTCAAACTGCAAATTTATTAATAATAATTTTACAAAAAGTGTGATAAAGCCGATTTTGACAATAATTTCGCCATAAGTGCGAATGTCGGATTTTCAAATCCATAGAAAATGCTTAACTTTGCAGTCGCAAAAAAACGAGTTATATAACAATGTCGCTAAAAGAAGAAATAAACCGTCGACGGACATTTGCCATCATCTCCCACCCGGACGCGGGCAAGACCACATTGACTGAAAAACTGCTTCTCTTCGGAGGTGCAATTCATATAGCCGGCGCGGTCAAAAGCAACAAAATCAAAAAGACAGCCACTTCGGACTGGATGGAGATAGAGAAGCAGCGTGGCATCTCTGTGGCAACATCAGTGATGGGGTTCAATTATGGCGACTATAAAATCAACATCCTTGACACGCCGGGTCACCAGGATTTTGCCGAGGATACTTATCGCACACTTACTGCCGTTGACTCTGTGATCATAGTGGTTGACGTGGCAAAGGGTGTAGAGCGACAGACACGCAAACTGATGGAGGTGTGCCGAATGCGCAACACCCCGGTGATAATCTTTGTCAATAAGCTTGACCGCGAAGGGCGAGATCCGTTTGATATTCTCGACGAGCTGGAGAGCGAACTCAAAATCAGAGTACGTCCCCTGTCGTGGCCCATTAACATAGGAGAGAAGTTTAAAGGGGTCTATAATATATATGAGTCGTCGCTCGACCTCTTTACGCCCGACAAACAGCGGGTGAGCGAGCGTGTGGAGATTGACTCCCTTGATGATGAGCGTATAGATGAGGCTGTCGGCGACGCCGATGCCGCCAAACTGCGCGAGGATCTGGAACTGATAGAGGGTGTCTATCCGGAGTTTGACAAGGCTGACTATCTTCGAGGTGAAGTGGCCCCGGTGTTTTTCGGTTCAGCTCTAAATACCTTCGGAGTGAAAGAACTGCTTGATTGCTTTGTCCAGATAGCCCCATCCCCCCGACCCATTGAAGCTGAAGAGCGCACGGTCAATCCCGATGAAGATGGATTTTCGGGCTTTGTGTTCAAGATTCACGCTAATATGGACCCCAATCATCGCTCCTGTATAGCTTTCGTAAAGATATGCTCCGGGCGTTTTGAGAGAAATGCACCATATAAACATATTCGCTCAAACAAGACACTTAAATTCGCTGCTCCGACGGCATTTATGGCGCAGAAGAAGAGCATCGTTGACGAAGCGTTCCCGGGCGATATTGTCGGCATACCCGACACCGGCAATTTTAAGATTGGCGACACACTTACCTCGGGAGAGGAACTGCACTATAAAGGATTGCCCAGTTTTTCGCCCGAGATGTTTAAATACATTGAAAATGCCGACCCGATGAAGGCCAAGCAGCTCGATAAAGGGATTCAGCAGCTGATGGACGAGGGTGTGGCACAGCTTTTTGTCAATCAATTCAACGGGCGAAAGATTATTGGGACAGTCGGGCAGCTGCAGTTTGAGGTGATACAGTATAGACTGGAGCACGAGTATGGCGCCCAATGCCGCTGGGAGCCTCTCTCTCTCTACAAAGCCTGTTGGATTGAGAGCGATGATGCCGAAGCGCTCGCAGCATTCAAAAAGCGTAAATTCCAGTTTATGGCTGCCGATCGCGACGGGCGCGATGTCTTCCTCGCCGACTCGCCCTATGTCCTACAGATGGCGCAGAATGACTTTCCCAAGATTCGCTTTCATTTTTCGAGCGAGTTCTAAGGCTCCCGGTAAGAAAAGGCTTTTGCTGTTAATATCGGTGATTATCTAAAAAACGCCCCGCATCGGCTGATATAAGCGAGCGGGGCGATATTGTGATAATTAGGGAGTGGGAAGAGAATATTTCAGCGCATCAGCCGCACTTGGATGTGCCACACGAGGTGCAGATTAAGCATCCCTCCTGATATATAAGTGTCTCTTGTCCGCAGTTGGGGCATTTTTGTCCGCTTGCAGGCGTGCCGGAGGGGAGATATTTCTTCAATGCGCGTTCCACACCCATTTTCCAGGTGTTGATGCTCATTGAGTCAAGTTCAAGACCGTTGACAAGCTTGATTACCTGATCAATAGGCATTCCGTAGCGGAGCACACCGGAGATGAGCTTGGCATAGTTCCAATACTCCGGATTAAACTTGTCGGAAAGGCCTTCAATGGTGGTCTTGTAGCCGCGCTTATTGATAAATTGAAAGTCGTAGCGCTTCACACCGCGTTCGTCAACCGCCTTGATAATCTTACCCTTGGTGACTGATTTGGGGCAGAATATGCCATCTTCATCGTCGGCAAGACCTGTGAAAATTTCATAAGGTTTTCCGTCGACAAGTCCGACAAAAGCAATCCATTTTTCTTTATTATTTTGAAATCTCACAACATCCGCTTCTA
>JAFLRW010000153.1:2265-4330 GCA_022511285.1 Duncaniella sp. | reverse complement strand
GCTAAATTGGTGTCAGGGAAGCCCTTGGTGATTCACGTTCACGCCACAGAGTTTGACCGCTCACGAGGGAAGCCCAATCCGACGGTGTTCGGAATCGAAAAGGATGGTATGAACAATGCCGACCACATCATCTGTGTCAGCAATCTGACCCGCGACACCGTCATCAACAATTATGGCATCGATCCCGCTAAGGTGACCACCGTACACAATGCCGTCACGCCCCTCACACCGGAACAGATGGATGTCCCCGACCACCACGCAAAAGACAAGGTGGTGACTTTCCTCGGGCGCATTACAATGCAGAAGGGCCCCGAATACTTTGTGGAGGCTGCCGCAAAGGTGCTCAAAAACAATCACAAAGTGCGTTTCGTGATGGCCGGAAGCGGCGATATGATGAACAAGATGATAAATCTTGCTGCTGAGCGCGGAATAGCTGACCGTTTCCACTTCCCCGGATTCCAGAAAGGTAAGCAGGTCTATGAAATGCTCAAGGCCTCCGATGTGTATGTGATGCCTTCTGTGTCTGAGCCTTTCGGCATCTCTCCCCTCGAAGCTATGCAGATGGGTGTCCCCTCAATCATTTCAAAACAGAGTGGTTGCGCCGAAATTCTCAGCAATGTCATCAAGACTGACTATTGGGATATCGACGCTATGGCCGATGCCATCAACTCCATTGTCACATATCCGGCTATGTACAACCAGCTTCGCGAGGATGGCCTCCGAGAAGTGAACCAAATCACTTGGGATAAGGCCGGACAGAAAGTGATCGACATTTATAATAAGGTGCTTGGCCGCTAAAACTACGGCACCTTCCCCCTAAATAACTCTAATCAAAAAAACAATCACACCGACATAAACGATATGAAAGCAATCTGCTTCTACTTCCAGATTCATCAGCCGTTCCGCCTGAAACGCTATCGCTTCTTCGACATCGGCAATGACCACTACTATTACGACGACTTTGCCAACGACGATATCATCACACGTATCGCCGAGCGCTCATACATCCCCGCCGCCGAAACCCTGTTGCGCATGATTGAGCAGAGCAAGGGTGCCTTCAAATGTGCCATTTCTGTGACAGGAACTGCCCTTGAACAGTTTGAAATGTATGTGCCTGAGTTTATCGACCTGCTCAAAAAGTTGGCCGATACCGGCTGTGTGGAATTCCTCGCCGAGACTTATGCCCACTCGCTTGCATCGCTGGCTGACCCCGACGAATTTGCCAACCAGGTGAAGGTGCACGATGAGAAAATCAAAGAGCTCTTCGGACAGCAGCCCAAGGTGTTGCGCAACACCGAGCTTATCTACTGCGACGACCTCGCTCCGCAGATTCTCGCTATGGGCTACAAGGGCGTAATCACTGAGGGCGCTAAACATATCCTCGGCTGGAAATCGCCTGACTATGTCTACGCTGCAGCATCGGCTCCCGAGCTCAAAGTGCTCCTAAAGAACGATAAGTTCTCTGACGATATCGCACTCCGATTCTCCAACACTGCCTGGGATGAGTATCCCCTCAATGCTGACAAATATATCAGCTGGATTGCATCCTCGCCGGCCGAAGAGCAGATTGTCAATCTCTTTATGAATCTCGAAGTGTTTGGCGACTTCCAGCCCCGCGAGACCGGCATCTTCCAGTTCCTCGAAGCGCTCCCGCGCTTTGCTGCCGAGAAGGGCCTGCAGTTCTGGACACCGGGCGAGGCTGTGACAAAACTCAAGGCTGTGGGCGAGCTCTCTGTGGTTCACCCCATCTCTTGGGCCGATGAAGCTCGCGACACATCTGCTTGGCTCGGCAACCAACTCCAAAACGAGGCTTTTGCCAAGCTCTACAGTGTGGGTGAGCGCGTTCGCCTCTGCGATGACCGTCGCCTAAAGCAGGACTGGTATTACCTCCAGTCGGCCGACCACTTCTTCTATATGTCGACCAAGAACATGCACGATGGCTCGGTTCATTCGTTCTTCTCTCCATACGATACCCCATTCGACGCCTTCACAAATTATATGAACGTCCTTGCCGACTTCATTGTGCGCGTAGAAGAGCAGTATCCTATGAGCATCGACAATGAAG
>JAFLRW010000153.1:0-2255 GCA_022511285.1 Duncaniella sp. | reverse complement strand
TGCTCACCACCATTCGCAATCAGGAAAATGAAATAGAGCTCCTCAACAAGGAAGCCGAGTCAATGCGCAAAAACATTGAACACTTCAACGAGGAACACCTCCTGCGCGAACAGCAAGCTCAGAAAGAGAAGGAGGCAGCTGCTAAGGCCACTAAGGCTGCTAAGGCTCCCGCTGCAAAGAAAGCTGCTGCACCCAAGAAAGCTCCGGCAAAGAAGACAACTGCCAAAACTGAAAAGGCAGTCAAAGAACCCAAGCCCGCTAAAAAGACTAAATAAATTTTTTCATAGTAGGAACTAATCGGAGCTGTCACTATCTCTGTGGCAGCTCCGATTACTATCTGTCGATATTGGCTATTTTGTCAGCACGTGGAGATACTCTATTGTGGAATCGGCACTATGCTGTCTGTTTTCCTCGCTGTCAGCCTTAAATCTGTGATACTCTCTGTTGAACACCTGATATCTGCCATACTTGCTCATTATCCGGGCTATAACTTCGGGCGGCATCAGCCCCTCATTGTTATATGACAGGATTATATATTTGAAACGCGAGAGTTTAACAAGCTCTTCAAATGTGGCTGCTACAGTCCGCTTGCTGCAATAATCAGATTTGCGGTAATCCCTAAGTCCGGTTTTACCTTTCGGAGTGAATGGTGTGTAGTCAGCTATTGTGTTCAGTAAGTGATAGTTTGCACCATACTGGCGTGAATTGTAAGGCGGGTCGAGATAGAGAATCTCGCCGCTTATTTTTCTGATCAGGCTGTTGGCGTCCTCTTGATAGACACTGTGCTCTCCACAACTCCGGATTAAGTCTGCGGGGCTGATGATAATCTCCTTTTGAGCCGACCTTTTCAGATGCTTGAGAAAGGCACCGTAGACCGATGCCGTGTTGGCAACCTTGTCGGCACTCTCTATCAGGCTGCAGAGCAGGAAATAATAGGCATCGTCAGTGATTTCTCCACTGAGACGCCACTCTTCGATGGCGGTTCTGGCGGCATCAATCTTTAGCCCGTTGGAGCCAGAAAAATATTGACGTCCGTTTCCGCCTCCGAGGCAATATTGATTATATATAAACCCCTCTTTGCCGGGCAGTTCGTTGAGCCGGGCTATCAAGGAGTCTTTGCCATCTATCTCCGTGCAGTTACCTATATAATTGCGATTCAACACATAGCTGTAATACTCCATGTCGTTGGCCGTCACCGAGCAGTCTCGACTCTTGAAATGCCTCCCGACAATCCCGGTCCCGGCAAAAAGGTCGCAGAAACGGAGGCCCGAAAGGTCGTTTCCCACCAGTAGCCTTACGCTATAGTCAATAAACTCAAGCAGAGAGTATTTAGAGCCGATATAGTTCATGGGCGGGTCAATACGGAGTGTTAGTAAATATCAGATTTCCGTTTCGGTCGGTAAATTCTATGTATTCCAGGGGCAAATGGCGCCCGGCGCCGGCGGCATTGAATGTGTGGAATGCGGTTTTAGTCTGTGCGCTTAGCACTGATGCGGGGCATATCAGCACGGGGCGGATGATTCCCGGTTGGGTGGGTTGATAATACTGCTCTATCCAGTCAATATAGCGAGTGATTTGTCGAACATTGTCGTCGGATGCTGCAACAGCCTTAAGTTCAATCGGGACAATCTCACGTCCGATGCCATCCACGGTCTGTGAAAACATCAAATCAATTCGTTGCATCCCCACTCCGCACGACACTTCATTGCCTATCCACTCTATGGTTTGGGGATTGACTTTCAGTGCAGAGTTTAGACTCTGATGTCGCCCAATCTGTTGGGCTATAAACATCTGAAGATGGCTCTCGTATGCCTGCCCTTGTGTTTTCTTTGATATCAATCGCGGAAGGATGTCGAAGGTGATATTAGTGTTGCCCGCGTAGGGTGGTGCGGCAGCTTGTAGCGCTATCTGACAGTGTCCGTTGTAGGAAAATGCTGCTCCGCTAATGTCTCTGTGGTTGTTTTTTGCTGATATTAAGTTGGATAGCCGCTCTGCTTCGGGAATAGTAATCATAGTATTCCCGCGATTTCCTTTTAGTTTTCTGTAAATCAAGCTCCAGAGCATCTGCCGAGGGTCGTTGACACCTTGAATATTGTCTAAGGCCTCCCACTCCGTGACTCCTTGGGCAAAGACCCTATATGGCTTAATCAGCGCCCTAAACGTAAGATTTTTACCCAGGCTTGTGTATAAATACTGATTGTTGCCTGCCGGCTCGAGAAACGGCTCGCTGTCAATCCGGTATATGCCGTAGAATT